>NZ_JACJQM010000107.1:0-15862 GCF_014696655.1 Nostoc sp. FACHB-888
GTGGCATTAAGGGCAGTAGGGCGCAACACCAGGAAATCAAGGACTTTTACAGCATTGTTAATGCTGGCATAGAACCAGATACCAGCCTCACCCAGTTGCAACTGCAAGCCAAAGCTGCCGACCGGGATAGGGCGCAAGCTAAAAAACAGCAGATGGAAGCCACAGCCAAAGCTTTGGCGCTTGAAAATGAACTCAAAGACAGACGCATCAAAGAGTTAGAGGCACAAGTAGCTTTTTGGCAGCAGCAAACTCAACAACTGCGCGACTTGGCTTTAGAGGATGTCGCTTGGGAACTGGGGCTAGATTATGATCAGCAACGCTGGAGGGGTCACGGACACATCATTAATATAGATGGGCCCAAATTTTACGACTTTGCCCCCGATCAACAAAAGGGATCAGGGGGTGCGATTGATTTGGTGATGCACGTTAATCAGTGCAATTTCCGGCAGGCGGTTGTCTGGTTAGATGAGCGATTTGGGGAAGCTGGCGTAGAACGTGCGGCGATCACTCACGTTAAGAATAGGGCTGCTGACATTATCCAGACTGAACCCCGTCCCCAATTCACCCCACCCGTTGAAGATAAAGCTAACTGGTCTGCCGTTGAACATTACCTCAATCAATTTCGGGGCATCCGCTCTGACTGTATTCAAATGCTTCATAACCAGGGGCTTGTTTACGCTGATGACCAACAAAACGCTGTTTTTGTTATGCGGAATCTTGATGGTCAACGTAACGGTGCATTCCTACGGGGAACTAGGGGGGAGAACAACAGCTTTAAAGGTTACTCTAAGGGTACTAAGCGCAGTGATAGCTGGTTTTACTTCAGTTTGGGGGGAAAGGCTAATGATAAAACCTCAACAGCGATTTTGTGCAAGTCCCCCATCGATGCTATCTCAAGAGCCATGTTGGAGTATCTTATCAGGGGCGATGCCCCACCCGAACGAACAGTATATATAGCTATTGATGACATCAAGAGCTTACCACTTGAGCGATTGCAGAAAGTTCCTAATATACTGGTGGCGTTTGGTAACGATAAAAGCACTGATGCTGTGGCACAGCGTGTATTAGAACTAATGCCACAGTCCCAAATCAAAAAATCTAAAGCCAGTGATTGGAATCAGCAGCTACTCGATTATGGGCAGCAGTTAAGGCAACAGCAGCAGCAACAGCAGCAGGATGATTTAAGTCTTTAAGGGAATAACACCAGCTAGTAAGAATTCTTTGTCGAGTTTCATTAATCAGATATTTCACAACTATGGTTCACGAATAGCTTGAATTGGTCGATAGGCATCAAGTCCAATGGCACGGTGGAGTGCTTCGGGAAAAATGGTAGCATCAAGATACTGAATCATCCCATAAAGTCGCTGACACTGAATAAACGTTGCCCAATCACTAAAGCAATCTCCTTCTTGAAGTGTCAAGCTTAGAATAACGCCACGGGGATTATAGCCTTGGGCTTGGGGTTTTGGTTTTTTAGGTTTCCCTGCCTTGTCGTTTTTAGTTATTGCTAGTGGCAATTTACTTTCTTGGAGAATGCCACCGCTACGAGATTCAGGACGTTGGTTGCTTAAATAATAGTAACCACACTCAGAACCTTTTGATGAAGGGTAAAAAACACCTGCTGTATGTCCTTCAAGGTTCCCGTCTTCATCACAAGCACGATAAATGGGAACTTCTGTTGTATTAGGTGCAATGATATTAGCTACACGTATGTGGGGATATTTTGAAGTGGGGATAAAAGTAATATCTTCATTTTTGGGATTTTCTGAAGTATCAAAAGCAAGGAGGTGCTTGCACCATAATTTTTTCTGGAGAAATAGCAAACCATGAGAGCGCAGATTATCAGCATCAAAGCAGTAAATTGTTGGTTGTTTCGTTTCTTGGAATAAGTTGTTGAACACCCAGTTTTGAACTTTCTTCTTATTAAATTCGATGCTTTCAAATGCTCCTGATGCCATTTTTATTTGAAATAGGTAAAAATCTAGCCACTCATCACATCCGTAAGCCTTAGCAGTAACGCCGCAAGTGTCCATACGCACTGCTACAGGAAGGTACTTGGTTATTTCGCCTGTGTAAAAAGGGATTTTGTAGACACCAACGCTAGCAACATCTGTAGGGAACTGTTCTACCTCAACAGTTGGATAAATATATGCACCAGCCATCGATAATCCGCTTTTTAAGGCTGATTCCATACGATGAGCAAAATTACTTTTTAGAGACTTCTTTTTAACGGATTTACCTTGTTCTTTAGCAGCAGCTTGGGCTGCTTCTACTTTGGTAAGTTCATCATTAAATTCTGCTTCTGTCAGTAAATCACCTTTGTCATTTTCATCTTTAGGCTCAAAGTGGTCTGTGACGCTACTAAGCATTGCTAATGCAGGGCGAAAGCAAGGTTTTGGGTCTTTTCTTGCATCTTTCCAAAAATGCTTCTTGGGTAGGATTTCAATTAAAGTCAAGGTTTTCCGATTTGGAGGTGATGAAGGAAGTAATTTTTGGAATTCTCTGATTCTATTAGCACAGTCAGTCCTCCAATTTTTTCCAGACATTTCTGCACCTAAAGCACCAAGACTATGTATAGTAACATCGTCAATTCCGTATTTTTTGGCGAGCGCACGGATTAATTCTTCAGCTTCTTTACTCTGCGATAACAATATTAATCTGAGATTAGGTGGGATATAAAATGGTGGAGATATGTTTACGCTAGCAAAGTGCTGCTTGATAAATTCTTTGACTTTATTGTACTCACCACGTGATTTTTTCAGCAATTTATCATTATCGCAACGTAAATAAGGTTCTATAGAGCAAAACTCTTCACCTAATACATTTTGTATGCGCTCTAAACAGGCTTGATGAAATATTGCATTATCTTTTGGAAAGAGTCCATCTTCTGCATTGTGTGAGCGTGATATTGTGTTACCGTAAACTACACCCCAAGCCAAATCGTTATTTTTATAGGGTGTTTGAACTACATCTTGAGCGTTGAATTTATCTTTGAAATTAAGGGCTTTTAGCAAATATGCAAGATTACCTTCAAAATCTATACCCCTTTCTTTACCCATGTATTTTAACTTGCAGGGGGCAAATCTTGTAGAGTTTGTAGGACTGATATAAACAGTCTTACCTGAGCTTAGATAGCCTAACTCCCAACTAACCCAACGTCTAATACCGTAATCGCAAGTAAGGTAGGGTTCTCCATTTAAATTGTAGTGTAATGCAAATCTCAGTAAGAAAGAGTAATAGTGTGTTTGTTTTTCTTTGTCTTCACTATCTTTCTTCTTTTTGTCTTGAGTAATAATCGTTGGTGGCCAACTGATAATTTCTTGAACATTAGACTTATCTACTACACACTCATGAAATTGTAATGTTTCAAAAACTTGATTGCTGTTTGGATCGATTAAAGATAGCGGCTCTGCTACTATTGCACTAGCAATCAAATAAGGAATGAGACTATAGTACAAAGGGTCAGTTTTTAATTCTCCACCTTCAATACTCCATACAGTTTCAGGGATTTCTACCTGCTGAAATTCCAAGTCATGAGCCGAGAGTGAATGAATTTCTTGGATATCACTCATGGTTAAACAATCTAAGTCTTTAAATGAAACATTTAACCAGTTTTTGACAACATTCACAATATATTCTTTGGAGATGTTGTTAGACTTAGAATAAAACCAATGGGTATTAGATGTTAATTTAAATGCGTTTGGCGAAGGAAATAAAATTTCATCATCAATTGAAATTGTTAGTGCTTGGTTAAGACATTCTATAGGTGGTAAAACATAATTTTTTTCATGCTTGTATTTCTGTAATCTGGAAAATAAATCTTTCCAATTCTTCGGAACAGCCAACGCATACAAATCGAATGGAAGTGATATCTTAGCCGGTATTTGAAGTGCAAATAATTGTATAGAGTTATATGCCATCTATTTTCTCCAATGCACGGTAAAAAGGTTCGTAAAGCGATCGCACTAGCGCGATATCATGAGCGTCATAGCCTGTTCTGGTTTTAGCAAAGTACGGTTGCAGAACGTACTTAAATCCTTTAAGTAAGGAATCTTTTTCAGTTTCAGCTTTCTTCTGGGCAAGGTTAGGTGACCATGCTGCATCGATGAAACGAATTAAAGTCGGCTGATTACCACGAATTGTCCGGGCAATCGCCTGCCAAGTAAGCACCATCAAACTCCAAATCAGTCCTTCGCGTACTTCTTTGGATAGCCCCTTGTGGGAATATTGCAAGATGGTGTCAAGACTTTTGAGAAAAATGCCATAGCCTTCGCTACGCCAAGAGTCACAAACATCAATAAAGTTTCCCTCTCTCTCTTGGGCTATCGCTTTTCTTTCTTTCCACAATGCCAGTCGGAATTTATAATCTAGGTCATCAGGTGCGGGATGCGGACGAACTAAAAAATATGCTCCACCAAATGCACTCAGTCCTTCCTCATTTAAAATATTCTTACCCCGCCCAATTGCTGCTATCGGTGCAATCAAAATTGCTCGATTAGTATCAGCAAAATTTTCAACGTTACTACGAGAAATCAAAGATTCATCAATTTCCTCCAGTGGTGATCGCGAAGTCAAAGCCGCCACCCTCTCTTTCCAATACGAGCTAGTATCAATGCTTTGGATGGCATTGTAAACAAAATCCACTTGCTCGTAACTATTGACATACCAAATTAAACGCTTTCTACCTTCAGGTAGTGCATCAAAATCACGTTGCAAGATATCAGTTTGACGAAGTAGCGATCGCACTACCTGCAACAGGGCTTCTTCCTTATTTGTTGCTCCAGAAACCCGGACAGGGCTGCCATCTGGATAGTAACAAGGAGAAAAGTGAAAACTACTTTCAGAAATCGCTTCTATAGCCTTCTTAACCCTTGGACGTAGCAAGTAATCTACTTGGCGTTCCAGATGGTAAATCGGACTTTGCCCAGCCCAACTTGTACCACTTAGTAACAAAGCGTGCGCTCCTTGAGTACCTTCATCAGCAAAGACATGGGAAAAATTCTCCAACAGCCAGCGTCCTTGTCCCAGTGCTTGGAAGTACCAAAGTGTCAATTGATTCTCTTGCCTTTCCAGCTTGAACCCGCAAACCAAACCAGATGCTAGGCCCGGTATCAACCCGTAAAAGTCCCGTGGAATGCGATTAAAGAAAACTATTTCTTCGGCTCCATCTACTTGCTGCTCAAGCCCGTATGCAGTTTTGATTGACTGTTGAAAAAATGACACAAAAAGGACTAATTTGAGGAATAATGCAAACTTGCTACAAAATCCCCACTTATCTTTAATTGCCTTCAACCAGCCTTTGTTAGTGAGTTCTGTTTGTATTTTGGCAATTGTTTCCTGCTGTTCTTGGTAGTTTTCACTCTGAAGTCTCATTGCATACTCAGCAAGCCAGGAGTTTTTCCAATCGCCTAGCAGGAAACCAGCTAACTCCTTATAGACCGGGTTTTTATCAAGAATAAAAGTAGATGACTCAGTATCTATACCCTCAGCTTCGGCAATTTCTAATACAAAATCTCTAGCTAGGGACGAACAGGTAAAGAATTTCTCTGCCAGCCACTCGCTTTCATCAGGGGATAGTTGCAATTGTGTGCAGATATTATCAACAAGCGTATCGGCATTTTGCAAAGCATGATTGAATTGTCCAAAAGTAAGCTGCCGTAAATCGTTTCTAGAATTACGTAGTTTAGTAGCTCGCGTCCATGTTACTACTTGATCGAGAAATCCATTACTTCCTCTCTCAATTAATTTGATAGCAGGTAAAAATGTCGCGTCTAGGTTCGATTGCACCTTGTCACACTCGTCGAAAAACACGACACTGCAAGTCCGGTATATCAATTCATAGTAGGTAATTGACTGGGGGCTTACGTGCGGTAGAGGACGAGTGAATATTGCAGCTGCTACTGTGGTCAAAATGACATCTGCGGAAGCAAGTTCGTTAGCATCTCGGTGTCTTGGACACTGCCCAATCAGGGGACAAATTCTTACACCATCCCCGTTGCTATTATTACTGTTACCGTTACTGCTATTATTACTGTCGTCTGAGTCTTTTACTTCTCTTAAATCAAAGCAAGGAGGAGAAGGAGGATTTGAGGGTTGAAAGTATTGGCTTAAGGGACAAGCTGTAGATAAGTGTGTGAAGCCGTCTATCCCACCATCCACACTATGCCAGTTCTCAAGATGAACTTTTCGATTCCTTTGACCAATTACTACTGATACTCGTAAACCGACTTTTTTAAGTAGACTGGCCATTCTTAGGCACGTCACAACTTCGTTAAAGACAATGCCAACTCGGCGTCCTTTTTTTGCTACTGCTACAGTCAGAATTTCAATTAGTGTCGATTTACCTGCATTTAGCAGGCCAACTAAGTTTTTTACCCCGTCGAACACTATAGTGTCGAGTTCGACAAACCCCATTCCTTGAAAATGCTCAAGGATGATATCTGATAAACGCCCTTTATGGTTTTGACCGCAGTGTTCATCTAGAAGATTTGCTGCCAACTCCATTTCTTCTCGTGTGACAGAGATTGCTTTATTATTCTCGCGGTGTACTGATAGAACCCTGCCTTGGCATAAGGGCAAATCCTTTGGAATTCTGACGCTATAAGTGTTTTCTCCAGACCGAAAACGATATTCTTTACCAGGTTCTGCATATTTAACAGTACGCTGGCGATACTTCAATTTGTTACCAAGCAATTCCTCAAAACGCTCAAAACGGTTGCCCCAGATAGAAGGCATGGATTTCCGAGTGAACCGATAAGTCTTATCATCAACATCGTAGGCTCGATATTTCGAGGGAATTTGACTGTATACCTTTAACAGCTGTTCTGTGACATCTTGGTTCGTTAAATACGGAACCAACTGCCTGAGATTAAATAGTGTTCTCTTTGCCTCTAGTGTTTCCACCAACAAAGCCAAGCGCGGAAACAGATAAAACCTATTGGATATCAGTAGCCATACAGAAATTGCTGTTTCAAGTTCTGATTGGACACCTAACTTTTCAATAGCAAACAGGCATAGTTCCAAATCGAGTAACGCTTCAATCTGGTCTTTATGTAAGCTTGTTTGTTTTTGTAGGGATTGTGTAACTTTGTAGCGCCAAGACCTCGTTTCTCTCATGTCTTTCTCCCCTTGTTTTTAGTGGGACTTTTATCGCGCTTCGTACTTTTCTCCTCAAGAGTTTTACTATTGGTAGAACGTGTGTTGCCTTCTATATTGGTGTCGCTTTGCTTACTATTAGTAGGAGGTGTATCGCTCTCTACCCCTGCTTCGCTTGCTTGCACATCTAGTTCGCGCACACCCGCTTTTTTCTTGGCTAGGGCAAAAACGGCATCATCGAAGATGGGTTTAACATTCTCCCACCGCCATCGTGATTTCAATTCTTTAAGATAAGCAGGACGGTCTTTCTTCCGCTCCGCAGGGATGACGATATATGCAACATTCCAAGATGGTTCACTGGGTATTGGTTCATCACCTAAATTCCTGACCAATAGATAGGGATTAGAGTAATCCTTCAAATCGAGCGCCCATACTTCACCATCAGAAAACTTAATTCTCAAGTCATAGCGATCGCACTCTGGATAAAGTTCAACCTCCAGCCCCAAATCTACTAACTTCTGGTAAAGTTGAATTTCTGCACGTCCAGGGTAAAACCAAAAGCGTTCGATGCCACGCTTGAGTTTTAAGCAGTCACTTGGTAGTTTGACTTTGCGCTTGAGTCTGCGGCCTGGTGGACAACGGTTACAACTAGAGTTTGCTATTACTTGCCCTTGCGGATTTACTCCGGCCAGCGCATGACAGTACGGGCAGGCATAGAAGTTTCTCTCTAACTCGTAGCAACTCGGTACAGGTTCGTAGCACTCATCTAACAAATCAGACAGCCCAACACCCAGTCCAAAATCCCCTTTTGCTTTTACGAACTCCTGATTTGACAAAATAGGATGTTCAATAATAAACCTCCGGAATTTGGTGTAAATTTGTACCCCTTGTGGGTGTGACTGGCAGTGTTGCAGTAATTCGGTTGCAATTTTTGTTTGTTCTTGGCTCAGTACACTCCCACCAAAGGCTTCTGCTAATTCAATCGTTAATTCCGTAGGTTCCCCCAAAAAAAGCAAAGAGTCACTTGAGTCTATTTCGTCGTCAATTTCCACTCCCCATTCTTCAAAAGGCTGTTCGCAAAGCTCGTAAAACTTCGGAATACTATCTGATACATCAAGAGCTTTACCGCCCACTAGAAATGCCAAAACTACCCTGTCGTAACCCAGTTGCAAGTCTTGAGGGTAAGGATAAAGCCTGCCCTGACGCGCTTGAACCTTGATTAAACCAGCAGAAATTTGCTCAAGTGTGGGTATATCAAGTTTGACCACCAGTTACTATCCCAAAAAATCTAATTTTTATAATAGTAACTTTAAAATTATGACTTGTGTATATAAAAATATTAAATTTTAAGCATACAGATAATAGTTCTAACAATCTTTGCACTAGGTGGTGACAAAGCAATAGCATCCATTATTTGTGCTATTCAGGATGTGTCACGATGGTGGCACTAAGAACAACATCTGAAAATATGAAAGTTAGGATCGCGTTACACGTTAGAGCCAAAACGTGTAATTACTCACTATGCCGTGTAAACTTGTGCTACACCATCAACACGAGATTGATAGTTGCAGCCGTAGTATTGATATTTCAACTGGCATAGTCATTTACAAAAATTAAAAGTCTAACTCAACCAATCACAAATGCTTCTCTGAGGTAGACATCTCGGTTGCCTTCCTCAGTCACCACAGTAATAGTCCCATGTGTTTTGTCATAGCTGGCCATCTCACCCACGAACTTGACAACACCACTAAGCGATCGCACTTCTACTATATGCCCAACATATAAATTGATGTTATCGCCCTCCTTCTCTGCCTGTAGCAGCGAGATTGGCTGGCTCAATAGTTCAACCTCTTCAGATTCACCCGCACCAGTGACGCAGGGTTCGCCGCAGTAGTTTTCCATATCTGGTAAGGGTTCCGCACCACTTTCTAGCTGTGACGCACCAGTGACGCAGGGTTCGCCGCAGTAGTTTTCCATATCTAGCAAGGGTTCCGCACCACCCGCACCAACTTGGAGGGTATATTCTTCTTTTTCCATTGGAGCAGTCAGAAGATTTAATTGCATTTCCCGATCTTCAATGTTTTCTGTGGAATTAGAAAAAGTGGTGCGGGTGGTGCGGAAGTCTTGATAATGCGTTGTTTCTGGTGCGGGTAGTGGTGCGGAAGTGGTGCGGGTTTCGCCTAAAGTGGTGCGGGTAGCTGACAAAATTCCAATGCCTTTCAGTATTGGAATGTGTCTTTTTGAAACTTCGCAGTACCTAGTCCCTTTGACCGCTTTCGGAAACAGTTGGGAGATGCGGGGAATGATTTGGTTGATGCCCTTCACGTTTTTATCACTGGGGCGGGCTTGGTCTAGCCATGATCTGCGGTTGCTCTCATCTATAGTGAGTGTGCCGTTTTGGGTGTACCACATCTCTAACATTGACCATAAAGCCCGTGCGGTAATCTCTCCCCCTTCTAGATAACCTATGTTGTTATCTTCTAGGAATTGGAATAAATGATTGTTGTCTTTTTGAACGTTACGGAAGGCATCAGTTGTACATTCGTAGTCAATGCCTTCTTCGATAAGTTTGTTAAGAGCCTCTAACATTTTATTTAGAAATGCTGGGGCTACTTTCGTTCTAACAAACTCTGAATCATCAGCAAAACGGGAGTCGGCTTGTAATTCGTTTGGGTTGTTGGGGTCGGGATTTTTTACAAATGTTTTTAGAAACTCCAAAACTGCGATTCTATCTTGAGTAGCTTGCATTACTCCTTGCAATGGTGGCGTTTCATTTAAGTTGAAAATGCCTGGTGCGTTCGGAGTAAATTCAATATGGTCTTTGCCTTTACGCTCACAATGTAACTTGTTACCTGTGACAAATAATTTCAGACTTTGTATTCTATCAAGTCTGCAAGTTTGTGGGTTTTCTGATGCCCAATTAAGCCTAGAATGCATTAATGGTGCGAGTCCAAACTTTCTGCCCTCATCGTAAGCTTGGAAGTCAGATAGAGATATGCTGGTTATCCCAGTCTCTCCATAAATAATAGATACACATTTGCGAATCGCATCTTTACCGTTTGACCCTAGCCCTACCGCCAGTAATGCTTTCGCTTCTCTTCCTCTAACCTTTCTAACAGTTTGAAGGTCAAGGGATGCAGCAAGATTCCGTAAAAGAACTTCTTGCTGTGGCTTATCTAAGCAAGCGAGTAAGCGCTCACAATCTGTACTATCAGCGTTGGGGTCGTACTCTATTAATGGCTCATAAATAAAGTAATCTTCGGGGGTATGTGGGGATAGCGTTATAGTGAAATTTTTACCATTCCAAACGGTTCTAACGATTCCATTAATGCAGTTTACCCCTGGTGGATTGATTAATTCTGGGTCAATTCCTGTTAGCATCTTCGCCCATTCAAGAATCTTTTTTACCCAACTGGGTGAAGTATAAGGATAAGATTTTTTCCCCTGCTCATTCTCAACCACAAAGGAATTACAAAATTTGGCTATTCGTCTGCGCTCTGTGTCGTCGGGAGAGTGTTTGTAGTGGTTGCCAGTATGCCAGTAAAGCTTATCAGCAGCACAAATCCAGGGTTTATCCCCATAGAGAGCCTGAAATGCTTGTTGGATAAAGCTTACAACCGGATTTTGGTCATCATCATCATCGATGACATTTACAAGAGCCTGCTGCTTACGCTGGTTTACGGCTGCGTGGATCTCCTCTTCTAGCCTGCGGATAAACTCTGGTACTTCCATCTGCCCCAAGATTTCTTTAATGTCACTCGATTTATATGGTAAATCGGGACAGATGTCATTTGGGTTAATCCCAACAAGAGCAATTCCTACTTCAGCCGCACATTCAAGGCAGGAGGCAAGTTTCTTTAGTCCAGCGTCGTCTGGGTCATGTAGAAAAATGATTAATCCTATGCCTGAATCCTTGATAAGTTGGTATTCTGGCAGGATTGATTTTTTGTCCCAGGCACTACCTTGGAAAGTGAACCCAGCAAGCCCATGCTCTCGACCAACTTCAACGCACCCCTCCCCTTCGTGCTGGAGTAGTGCCGGGGTTCCTTGTACAGATTTACTAGCAGCGATCGCTTCATCAATGCGGTAAGCTTTCCAAGGTTCATCCCCTTTTCTCATCTCTGGTGTGCCGTCCGGGAGCCTGTGCCATTGGCGGAAGGATTTATCTTTTCCCTTCTCTTTGATGTAATCCGCCCATTCATAGCGAATTACCCATTGGGTTTGTGAGTAAGGATAGATTGTTTGTGTTGCATTCCCTGGTATTCCCTTTGGGAGCAAGGAAGTTATGTTTTGAGTTTGGGGTATGTCAGTCGCCGCTTGGGTCAACATCACCAGTGCTAATTCACCATCTGGAATTGGCGCACTTTTGGGCAAGATTCTCTCTTTCTTGGGTATTCTCGCTTTTGGGGAAGCCGTGTAATTAGCCCCTGCCCTTTCTGCCACCACTTCAGCCCAAGGTTTAATCGCCTCCCGGATGTCTTTGCAGTCACACTGGTTAAAGCAGCTGTACTTCCCAGTTTCTTGGACAATGGATAAATTATGCCCACCGCAAACTGGGCAGATGTATTTATTTTTCTCTTTGGCTGGTTCTAACTGGTCTACAAAATTGCGAATATCAAAGGAGGTGAGTGCTTGTTGTGTGGTCAACATTAGCGAATACCTCCGATTTGATTCAATTGTTGAATTAAAAAAATGGCTAAATCGCCTGTGTAGCAAATGTCTTCAAGGATTTCAAGAGAATTTGTAAGTGAGTATTCACTTCTTCTCGGAAACAGCTTTTTACTTGATGTAATATAGTTACAGACGTTCCGGGCAGACATACCGATGGTTTCGGTATGGCCTACCGTGTAATATTGGTTAATCATGGACTAATTGATTGTTCGATTCAATTGGTTCGATTTCGAGGAAATTTTTGATTTTTTGAATGGTTTCGGGGTGGTATCCGAGCCATTTTTTTTTGAGTAATTGCTGCAAGCCCAGCAATGCTGAAGCAGCTTCAGTACAAAAGACTATTGTCGCTATGTGGCTTAGAGCGTCACATGGTCATTCTTCTTCATCATTTTTATTTCTGGTTTTCTTTTTACGTTTGGCGATCGCATCCATGACGATACGCTCAATTAAATTGCTTATGGATCTGCCTTCATCCTCAGCCCAAGATTCTAAATCCTCCTTTGTTCCCTCAGAACAGGAAAACATAATACGTGGTTTTCTTGCAACCATTTTCAACACTTTTCTACATATTGCCTCCAGCATACTTGTTCTAATGAAATATTAACTGTTTTCAGCATAGTGTTGACAAACGCTGCATCTGTCAACTAACATAACAGGCATAAGGCAGAAATGCCAAGGGATAACAAGGACTGCGTTAACTGGTTGAAATGCCACGGATTTTAAATGGGCTACCACCTGAAAGCAGAGATAGTCAAAACCAAAGCAGCAAGCCTATTTCAGAACTTTGTCAATTAAATATTTTGGGGATTAAGAATTATGACAGATTTGGCAGTTCATACCGAAAATGCCAACACTGGGCAAAAAGGTACACTCACGATCATTGCTGGTTACGACCTCGGTAATTCCAGCATTAAATTTGTATCATCAGACCGCCAGATAAGATTTCCCAGTTATTTAGAGAATTGCTACTACCGTCCTACAGAGACTCCCACAGAAGGTTACGTTGAGTACCTAGAGGGTGATGCACTAACTAAACTGGACTACAAGCAATGGTTGTCAGGTTTTGCAGCTTACGACGCTAACCCCAAAAACCACTTGCGAGTGACCGACGATGCGACTGCAAAAGTGAATCAATCGCTGAAACATTTACTAGCAGTGCTTTCCTACTACCCTTACAAAGCTTCGATTGAGTTAGTAATCTGTGCATCTTTGCACGAAAGAGGCGATTTAGAAGACCAACTGATTGAAGCACTTACTGGCCGCCATGTCGTCAAGTTTGGCGGTAAGATTTGCCCCACCGAGGTGAAGATTCATGTTTTGAAGGTTTACGACGAAGGTCACGCAGCAATCGCCGCCTTTGCCCAGAACTTGAACACCAGCAAGCAAAACGTAATTGTTGATATCGGGAATCGGACAGTTATTGCCACTTTGATAGGTTCCAAAGGACATCTAGCTAACCGAAAGACTTTTGATAATGGTGTAGAGGAGTTGATCCGAATGATTTCGGTCAACCCGGACTTTAAAAATCGCTTGGTGGGCGAGATTGCAATGCCGCACCTGATCCGCCAGGGACTAGAAAGCATTGAAAAGCCCTTTTGGTACGGCAACCAGTTTAGTTTTCAAGATGTCTACCAAAAAGAGTTAGCGCCTTGGGTACAGAAGTCCCTAGCGCCAGTATTCAAGTTTATTCATCCTTGGAAGATTAACGCAGATGCCTGCTTAATTACCGGGGGAGGCTCACGACTGCCATCAGTAAGTGAAGCACTTCAGGCTAAAGGGTTTGTGGTAACAGATAACCCAGTCTGGGCAAACGCGATTGGGCTTTACCAACTAGCAAACATGATTCATTTAAGGAGTGTGAATGAACAGCAATGAAAGCATTCGGGTAGTGATTCGTAAGCCCTACCATCCATTACTAAAAAAGCTTGCACAACAAATGAATTTAGATGATTACGGGGAGGTAATTAACTTCCTACTTTTAGAATTCCAACGAAATGGGTACAACTTCCAAACTGAGCAACCGACTGATTCTCAAACTCAAAAACTTGACGAAAAAGATTTAGTTAACAATCTCGCTGCAATGTTCTAGCCATGAAAATCAACAAAACACTTGGATTCTCTTTTGCCACTCTTGGCTTTCTAGCCCTCGGCTACTTCGGAGTCCAGCAGCTTGGCAGAAACAATATGTTCACCATCGCCGCAGCCGTGGGGGGTGCTGGGGCTATCAGCTATGTACTTCAGAAACCGAGTCAGCCAGAAGCACCAACCGCACCGATAAAAACCCAAAGAAAAGGAAGGAAGCCATGAGCGACCAAGACACTGTGCAAACACAACCATCGCTAACAACAACCGAAATCATGACCATTATCCTGGGTTGCGAACAGACTCTTAGGTTCGTGCAAGCATCTCCCAATTACAAGCAAATCGAAGCCTCCGAAAAGTTCAGTACATCGAATGACTTAAAAATAGGTGATGCTGTCCAAGCTTTGATGGAGATTCACGAAGCAATCCTAAATATCGAATTCTACTCCCAAGTCGAGGGACAAACTTATGCTTTCAATGACAGTCTTGCAACGTAACCACCTCTATGAATTCCGTGGTCAACAACTGCGCTACAGCCATCGCTCTAATTGTCGAGTCAATGCACCTTTCATATTCAATGACTCGAAAGGCAAACGAAAAGAATTAAGCCAAACCCAAGTGCAGAGAGAGGTTTTTGAATTAAATGAGTTTTCTGAGAACTGATAATGAAGCGATTGCCCCGACCGACCAAAGTAAGTGCAATCGCCTCAGCCGAAAGTGCATCAAGTACACATCGTTACAAGGATCTTAACAGCATGGCACTCGATTATAGAAATCCCAATGATTGGGGACGCTGTTCTTTGACTGATAATGCTTTGAAACTCCAGCAATTTAAGGCTCTTAACCCAACAGCTACGAAGCGCGAAATAAATAGTTTTCTTTGCAGCCTTTACTTACCCTTTACCGGGACGGAATTCTTAGCAACTCATGAAACCATTGATGACCATCCATACTCTGCTGCATTTGGTCAATTCTTGGGCAACGGTATTGACCCGGATATTGCAAATATCTTAGCGTTTGGCTCTAAGCGATTTGATTTAATCTCTGATGATTTTGATGATCCAATACGGCAACTAGCAACGAGAATTTATAGCCGATTTGAAGAGATGGGTTACTGGGATAAGTTGCCCCAATCATCCAGCAATATCGACTATGACTACATCCCTTATTAGGAGAATAAATGGCACGTAATTTTGGAGCAGCAAAACTCAAAAACCATATTCCCAACAATGCCCCCGGTACGTTAGGAGCAATGGGCAGACTGTTTGATGTGTCGGCTGAAGAGTTCAACAAAGCCTTACAGGGAGATCAAACGGTAATCACCAAAATTGCAGATATGGCGAGATTGTCCGACACAGCTAAGGCTAATCTGCCTAAAGCTTTGGAGGCATATCGGAAGATTATTGAAACAACTGGCGATGTTAACCTTGCCTACGCTGAACTGGTGCAATTGACCCAAAAACACGGTACGCAAACCCTGAAAGCTATCAACAGCAGTAAGACAGGAGAGCAGCGTTTCAAAAACGAGATGTCCGAGATGCAGGCAGAACACGTCAACGCCACCACTGCCGAGGCTACCCGTCACGCGCAACGCTCATCCTTGATTCAGATATCTGGGGCCACAGCAGACCTTATGGCTCTAGCAAAATATGAGGCTGATTTAATCAAAGCTTCTAACAAAGTGCCAGAAGCCCAAGACGCAGCAGATCGCGCTTATGAAACTGCGGTAACTAGCGCACTGTGGACTAATGGCAGTGAAGCGAAAACCGACCGCATACCTAAGCCCAATTACTCGCGCACTGCTGGGATTAGCCGAGTAGGGCAGTGGTTCCGCAACTTCATGGGCATCTAAGCCATAAGTAAGTCGAAAGCCAGTAGTGACGGTAAACTCTGGCTTTTTCTGTTTCACCCACGCGAGGTAAACATGAATGAAATTGATTCCCTATTATCACAGTTCCAAAACACCAGTGAACAGTCCACACCGTTAATGTGGGGTGAAACTACTTCAGAAAAA
>NZ_JACJQM010000108.1:0-15755 GCF_014696655.1 Nostoc sp. FACHB-888
CCCTAAAGCTTACCCCTTAATGACCAAACCCCGGAATGAATTACGTAAACAATTGCAAACTGCTTAACCCACAAGTGTTTCGGCTTTTCTTAGTGCCATTCGTATACGATTCCTACAGCCATGTTAAGGCTGGGGACTGGAGGAGCTATCGGTCAGATTCTGGTAGAGAAAAGGCAGCAGCAAGTAGTACAAACACAATCAAAACAAAGATAGGAGCAATCGCATGGAAGCTTCAAAAGTTGTCACCATCCCGAATCACTGGACATCACCAAAATACTCGTTAGGACAAAGAACCAAGCAGGGGATGATTGTAGGGGTTCAGTATTATCCACCCAATAATCTACTGACTGGTTTATGTACCGAATCTTGGCGTTATGCTGTGCTGGATAAAAACGATTTCTCAGAAGTGGCACATCTTGAAGAGGAGAAAATTCATCCGCTTATACCAATTGAATTACGTGCTGAACTTGAAGCTGAGATTGAAGCGTATCAGTGTAAACTACTAATTCTCAAGCACCAGTTAGGGGCAATATCCAATGCTTAAATCAGTATTCACGTACTAAGAATTACCTCTAATAATAGATGGCTTGACCAGAGTTAGAGGCGATTTTTCACAAAAGACAGCGATTGATCTCATATTGAATGAATGGGATGAATCGCCGTTCGCCGTTTTGGCCAATAGTCAATAGTATCGAGTGTACGAAAATCGTGAGAGATTCGTATGATTACTAATAACTTATGCTACGGCTTCAAGTGTTAGCATAAGTTACCAAGCTACTGGTTCGCCGAGATGGAAAAAACCACCACTGGGGCCATCATTCGGCAATATCGCTAATTCAACACCAGTTTTCGCGCCTAATGCGATGTCCATCATTGCACCTTCACCACCTAATTCAGTTTTTACCCAACCCGGATGAGCGCTATTAATCTTCACCGGAGTATTACGTAACTCATGAGCTAAATGAATAGTGAATGAGTTAACCGCTGCCTTGGAAGCATCATAAGCAAATGGTTTTGAATCATAAATGAATGAATTGGGGTCAGCATGAAGTGTTAACGAACCTTCAATACTCGACATATTTACAATTCGACCGCTAGGGCTATTCAATATTAACGGCAATGCTCGTTGAGTTAATTCCACTAAGCCAAAAAAGTTTGTGTTAAATGTCTGTCGAATAATCTCTACAGAAATAGAACTAGCATTACTGGTTAACCAGTCACCATCTAAAAACACACCTGCGTTATTGATCAAGACATCAAGCCTACCAAAAGAGTCACTAATCTGTTGAACGGCAGATTCAATTTTAGTACTATCAATGATATCCAGGGCAATTGGGTGAGCTATAACTCCTTCATTCTCCAAGTTACTCGCTGCTGTTTTAGCCGCATCTAAACTACGAGCTGCTATCAGAATTGTCAATCCATGTTGTCCGAGTTGACGACTCATTTCTAGCCCCAGACCTTTATTTGCACCAGTAATTAAAGCTACTTTGTTCTTTAGTTCGTCTTGCACCATCAATAAGTACTCCTGTGATGAATTTAGATCACATTTCAGAACAAGATGTTTAAGCTGAGTTTAAATACTGGGTTAATCGTCCCACAAAGTCTAAATATTGAAAACCTAGAAGAAAGGCTAGGTTAAACAGCAAACACTTGTTGGCATAATCATTGACGTGATTTTGCGATTCGCTCTCAATCCCATTTCAGAAAAAAGCCCAAAAACCGGGCTTTTTTTCATCCCTATTTTTATTTCGTCAACCCTGCCACTTCCTTTGTGACACTCATCCTGTATGGCTTTGAGGGCTTTCTAGTGACACCAAGTTCATAATTTAACCATGCCGCTTTTTGTGACATTCCTTTAATAGCAAGGGTTCTAGAGTTTTAACCAATCTTGCCGCTTTCTGTGACATCTATACACAGTAAGGCTTTTAGATGTCACGGCAGACCTTGCTGCTTTTTCATGCCGCTTTGTGATCTGATGCGACTAAAAGCTAAGGAACAGTTGAGCGATGCCTCCGGGCTGCTTTTTCATGCCACTTTGTGAGCCAATGCAACTGTAAAATATAGATGACGTTTAACCAAAATTCAGGCGGATCAACCAAAGAAAACCCCAGTTGCGCTCCCTAAACTCTTGGTAATTTCCCATTGTGTCTATATTTAAATATGGTATGAATTAATGCTCATCTCTGCTGATACCAAGATTCCTTTTCCACGCTCCCTAGTTTATGCTAGCTATCGTGACAAACTAGTTGAACTAGTTCCCTATATGCCAAACGTGCGTCGCATTACACTTTTATCACGTAGGGAAGCAGACAGTAATATTTATACTGTCAATGAATGGTACGGTGGCAGTGAAATTCCAGCAGCAGCAAGAGTTTTGCTCAGTGAAGATATGCTCTCTTGGACAGAATATAATACCTGGAATCAGGCAGATTTGACAGTTGAATGGCGTATTGAAACTCACACTTTTACAGAAGCAGTTAAGTGTTCTGGCAAAAATCGCTTTTTGCAAGATGGTAACAGTACAGTAATTGAAAGCCGTGGTGAACTAGTGATTGACCCGAAGCAAATCAAGGGAGTACCATTCTTCCTCACAAGTAAAATTGCTCATCTCGTTGAAGATTTATTAGGGAAAAATATACAACCAAACCTCCTAGCTATGAGCGCGGGAGTGCGCCAGTATCTAGAGCAAAATCCATTAGATTGAAAGGCAGCAAGTCAATCTAATGGCACACTAGTTCGTTTAAAAGCCCAATGATGGTCGGAGAGTAAATGTATAAAAAAAGCTAACTACTTACTATGCGTTCGCTATACTTGCTAATTCTAGCCAACGACTCAATTCTTTTTGGTTAATGATGCGTAATTTAGAGAAAGGGATACGACGTTTAGATGCCCAACGGTAGAGGGTTCGCAAACTAACTTTGTAACCTATTTGCTCATAGATATAGTCCGGTAATTCTCGCCCTAAAAGTGGAAATTCCAGATTTTCTAAATCAATGCCCAAATTGGTAAATCGTGCTTTATCCTTCATTAGTAACAATGAAACGTCAGATAAAGAATACTTTTT
Source organism: Nostoc sp. FACHB-888 (assembly GCF_014696655.1). Lineage (NCBI taxonomy): Bacteria > Bacillati > Cyanobacteriota > Cyanophyceae > Nostocales > Nostocaceae > Nostoc > Nostoc sp. FACHB-888. Next base: position 3,068 of record NZ_JACJQM010000108.1, read on the forward strand.
GAAAGGGTTTTGACGTTTCAGATATATCAGTCCTAATAGATAGCAGCATTCTTTGAGCATGACTTCTCGCTTGTAAGGCTGAACACCACATATTCTTAGACAGTTACGCCAAGTTCTTTGAGAAATATTCTTACCTAAAATATGTTCACAAGCTGTTTTCACCCAAGCAAGACTGTATGCTTCTTCAATATTGTGCATATTTTGTTGCTCCCTTTATTTCAGCAATGCCCAGGCTCAACCTGGGCGCGAAAATTACTCTTCTTCTCCCTGATTAGCAGTGTCGGCGGAAGTTTTCTCTCTCAAGCGCTTGTTAATCATTCTCTTGTTACTGCGTTCGACATAAACGCCAAAACCGTTTTCCCAAAATACACGGTGCAGTTCTGATAATTTCCAACCCTCAAAGTCGGCAAGTTCCTCCGCTTCTTCAAATAGTGCTGTTGGCACGTAAAGTTCAATTCTGGTCATTCCCTGTGCTTTTGTTCTAGGCATTGTTGCATCCATACTTAATCACCCAAATTATCAAATGATATTGGCTATGGGACAAGAACCCTACAAAATATAAAAATAATGTAGCTTTCTTATGTGATATGTAGCTTATTTATATTATATTGTTAGTGTAGTAGCACATAAGAAACAACTTATGCAAAAAGTCAAAGAAATTTTGCTGGCTGAAGGTATCGAGTTCGATGAGGGCGATATCGTGTCTGCCGCATCAGCTATTGGCATGGATGTTGATAATTTGAATGATGCCGAAGCCCAAGAAGTGGCAATTCAAGTTGCACAAGCCAAGAAATCAACTGCCCTGACCACTGCTAATGGCAAATCCAAGAATACGGGAGGTAAACTTGGTAAAAACTCACCCCGCCGTAAATCCACTCCTCAATTGCAAGGAGCTATCGCTCATGCATCCCAGGTTTCAAATCAAGAAATTCAATCCTTAGAAGATGTCCTTAACGTCGGGATTGACGCTTATACGACTGATAAAGCTGACCAGTTGTTATCAACGATTCGCAATGCCCCCAAGGACGTGGTGAGTAAGTTTGTCTCTAAGGCGATGGAGGAAGAAGCTGACGTGGAATCCTTTCGTGCAATCGGTAACGAACTCGTTGCGGGTATTTTCGGCGCTAACTTCGCGGATGCAGCCGAGTAAATTGATTGGATTAGCAGCAGTACTCAATCTGCTGCTATTAACTCTTGTATTAGGCGTGGCATTCTATGGAGCAACAACAAGAAACTTACAAGAAACCATTAAATATTCACCTGAAGAAGGACGGCGAGTTAAATCTGTCGGGGCTGACATTAAAAAACCTCACGAGCGAGGAATTCTTAATCGTCCAGCAACTTATTGATGAGTCGAGAGTGCGATCAAACAACGCCAATAGAGTTGAGGAGCTAATGCAGCGAGGTTTAATGGCTCAAGGGGTGATTGCAGCTTTTGCTATTTTGATGTTTTCGTTCATTGGCATATACGGTATTTATCGTTACGTCGGTCAACAAGTTGAACAAATTCAGGAGACGTATAGCAATGTTAGGTAAATGGCTTCCTGGTCTATTCGGTAGCAAAAATGACGGTGTAGTTTCAACGGATTTAAGGGTTGGTGATGCAACCGCTATTGAAGGAAATTTACCTTCATCAATCCGTGATCGCTACACATTACCTGCTTACACTACAGCACAGCAGGTTCTGGATGAGGCAGAAGTGGCTGGCACTTTGAAAGCACAGAAGTGGCTACACACTAAATTTTCCCGCCACAAGCTCAAGCAGTTACAATCCTTGGCAGAGATGTATAAAAACCAACTGGCATATTCCCAAGAAGCCATGAAGGTTGAGGAGGATTTGCAGCGTACCAGGGCGTTACATGGGGAGGCGGTGATCCGTCATGCTTTCGGTTCTATTGAGCAACAACGCCAGTTGGGGGGATATGAGAAAGCATTTGATGAGGTGGGAGATAGTTTCAGGTTCTGAATCAGGAGTCAGGAGTCAGGAGTCAGGAGTCACAATAAATGAGACAACCAGCAAGAACATTTCAAGATTTGATAGTTTGGCAAAAAGCGCATCGGTTTGTTTTATCAGTATATCGAATAACTAATGACTTTCCTAAATCAGAAATATATGGGCTTACATCACAGTTTAGAAGAGCAGCAATTTCTATTCCAGCAAATATTGCGGAAGGCTTTAAGAAAAAAGGATTAGCAGATAAAGCGAAATTTATGAATATTGCTCAAGGCTCTTTAGAAGAGTGTCGCTATTATTTAATTCTGTCAAGTGATCTGAAATATAGTGATATGTCAGAATTAATGCTGCTACTTGAAGAAGTTAGTAAACTGCTTACAAGTTATTCTAATTCCATTCTGACTCCTGGCTCCTGACTTCTGGATTCTGATTATGCAAATCAAGCTCTCTCATATAGGATATGCGGTGTGTGGGGTTGGCTTTTCTATGTTTATGGGTTATTTATCCGTTGCCAGCCCCGTTAGTCGATACATTCTTTGGTTTATTGGCATAATCTCCATCTGCTGCATATTTCTAGGGTTATTCAACTTTGGCGGATTAGTTGTTAAAGGTTTTGGTTTCAACCGCAAAACTTTCACCATTGGGTTAATGCCTGGGGTGATATTTCTGTTTGTCTTCTTGACTTTAGTTGCAGCCGGTGTTGCGTTGGGGGTGAGGTAAGTTTATGCCATTTGAACTAGAACGACTAACTGCCAGTGGGGTGATTCATGCAGAACGGACTATCTTATGTTCTTTAGGAGCGAGTGCAGTAATGTGTCTATCTGCTCCTTTTTTCTTAAATACTGACCGAATAACAACCGGGATGCTACTTGGTGCTGGGACGCTCAGTGCTGGACTGTTTGGGGTATCTGCTCAAATCAGCGAAAGCAAGGAAAAGGTGTACAAGTCTTTGCAAGAAGCTGACCTCAAATCACTTAAGCAACACTTGCAGGGGCAAGCGGCTTATGATTATGTCACCACTGCAATCGATGCCAAGCGCCAAGTTGCTGACTATGTGAATCGTCTGCCCGTTAATGAAAGACCCCGGTGGATTGCTGAATATCAGTTGCAAGGTTTGGTGACACTTCCCGAACCACCAGCACAGCAATCACCCTCACCGACTGGTATTCCCAATCCTGATATTGCCGACATTGATGAAGAGTCGGTTCAGTTGGTGATTAATCCGGGTTCCATGAAGGTTTTACAAGCGATCGCTGCTAATTATCCTGAGTACATCAGAATTGATGGTGCTTGGATTGATGAATTGTGTGATGCTGCATCTAATCAAAATATGACTCTTCGCAGTAATCACCATTTTTACCTATCTGGTGGTACACAATCTGGGAAGTCTACGCTGGCTGGAGTGATTATCAACAAAATTGGTGCAAAATCTCAAACGCCAGCAATTGTCATCGGCAGCGATCCAAAGGATGATGTCACCAGATGGTTGTGCAAGTTCAGCCGTAAGTTTGACGGCATGAAAGAACTAAAAAACTGGATTACCTTTGCCACAGACCAAATTGACAAACAGAAAGCAAGAGTATCAATTGTTGGTGGTGAATGTCAGGGCGTTCCCGAATTATTCCTTGCACAGGATGAGGTGGACTCTGTATTTGGTGGTGGCAAGGGACTTCCGGGAATGGTTGATGCTGATACTGCCAAAGACTTGCAAGGTTTTTGGAACTATGTGATCAAATTCACCGCCGGACTTAAAGGACATGGGGTGTTTATGGGCCAGTCTCCACTTTCTGGGGAAACCGGATTTAGCCGCCCGTCCTTGAAAAATGTTTGCTTTATTACGATGGGGCAGACATCGAGTTATATCCTTGACCATCCCCAGGATTTCGTAAACGTTAAAAAGGAGATTTTGGAAATCTTGCGACAGGCTTGCGAACTATTAGACAAAGCCGGAGTTCGATATGCCCTGGTGATTCCCACTCGGTCTAATCCCTTTGTTGCCCTAATCCCGGAATTTGATATCAAAGGTCTGGAACAAAAACAGGATTCCAAACCGAATGGTGAGACTGTTAATAGTTCTAAAAATAATCAGCAATCCTCACAGCAGCAGGTTGACTGGTATCAAGAAATTAGAAAATGGGCAACAGAATTAGGAAGAAGACCGCATTTTCAGGAAATCAAACAGAAGTGGCACGAATTAACGGGGCAAGAGTTAAACGAAAAGGGGGTAACTCTATTACTAGAAAATCTCGGATACCCAGACAATTAAACTGGAATGCTCGATATGGTAATCCCAAACAGTACAAGAAACAAGTAGCAATCGCTCACAGAAAAACTCACAATTATTGTGTAGTCTGTCTGACTAAGAAAAGTGAAGAGATCCATCACGCTTACTACGGTAACGACATCATTGGTCAATCTACATTTCCTACATGCTATCGGTGCCATGATGAGATTTGTCATAGTCCCACTAACTGGATAAAAAGCCGTACTAACCCAGTTTGGGGCAATCGTAATACTGATGAATTTATTATCAGATTACGATTAGGATATCAATTACTCTACGGAGGAATTAAGCGTCTTTAATTCGTTAAGCAATATTGTTAATTTTCTTAACAATGAAGTTTTAATTTAATTGGAGAAGAATTCTCATGTATAACGATGAATACGACAATTTAAGTTTTGAAGAACAGTTACACTTAACTGAATCCCTTATCAGACAACGACACAATCAGCAGATGTTCTTGCGGCGAAATGCCCAGCTGTTGCAGCAGGAGTTGGAGCTTGAAGCCGAACTGTTAAAAGAGAATCCAGAGTTAGCCCAGATGATTCATTTTCTTAATATGCAGGAGATTCAGAGTAATCAGCAAGGGCTACAGAATGTTTTAAGCTCAGAAGGATCACCTTCAAAAGAGCAAAGTGTTTGGAGTAAGTTTTTTGCGGGGTTGGAAGGTAATTATGGTGTGGACTAAATCAATTTCCTTGGGCGTTGCGCTCAACAGATGTTGGCACTGTTAGAGAAAACAAAAGCTAATTCAATTGATGAGTTTATCCAAAGCGAATTGAAATTAGACGGGATTTCACCAGAGCTTATCCGTTTGGGAATTTAAAAATTACTCCAAAATTCTCCAATTAAATATAAGTTCAATGCTTGGAATAATCAAAACTGAGAGTTTATATCATAAGAAAAATATCTAACCAAGGATTTAATCGGAAAATTTCAAGCTGCTTTGATAATAACCCATTTCGACTTTCTGATATTGTTTAGATATTTGTCAGCGTAGCGGAAAGCTGCTGCCTTATCGTATTTTGCTATATTTAGCGCTTGTAACAATACTTGTAAAGGAATTGCCACCTGTGTGAGCTTTTCGGCTAATATTACTGACTCTTCTTCTGTTGCTGCTACTGTCGCTTCTAATGGTTCAGATTTTATTTGCTTATTTATACGGTTATCTAACATTGCAGTATTAGCCATAAATGCACCTTCAAAACTTGTATAATGCAGTTTTACTGAAAGGCAGCATTGAATGAATCCGTGTTTATGCGAGACTTATTAATCAGCTAACTTCATCAATCCGCACAATTGCCGTAGCCAGTGCATCTTCATTAAAAATATCTCAATCTTTCTTAAATTTTCGTCCTACCAAGAGTTGCTGTGATTTTTAGAAAAGCGGCCCTAGAAGATGCTTTACAATTTCTCCAATTTTACAGGTAATCGTATTCCAATCTTCCCCTTCTTTGGCTAAAATACGTGAATTGCGATTCTCCCAGTAACCAGTTTAATCCGTTCCTGTTTATCCTGGCTCATAGTTAGGTATGCACCCTATTTTATCTGTTCTTATATTCTCCCAGGATTTGTATATCTTCCAAAAGTGGATGCTCCCAATAATCCTCTCTGCCACCAAGTATTGCCTAGCAGACCTACAACCTCAGCACTGCTATAACTGAGGCCACCAATGATAGCTCCGCTTGTTGCAATTTGTAGGCAATATATTATACACGTAATCCACTATTAGTAACTAATTGAGGAAAGCCCTAATGAACCTTGCTCAAGAATTGACTAACTTAGTTATCCAAGCTCAAGCTCATCTTCCTAAAGACAAGTTCGCTGTCATTGTTCAAACGACTGAAGAACTAAGACAATCGGAAATTCTCAAGGACAGCTTAAATATAGGCGATCGCGTCAAAGATTTTGCTTTACCAAACCTGAGTGGCAATGCAGTTGAACTCAACCAATTGCTGGCAACTGGGCCAGTAGTCATCAGTTTCTTTCGAGGAACATGGTGTCGATTCTGCAACTTAGAGTTGAAAGCGTTGCAGGATGTTTTGCCAGAAATTCAAGCTCTTGGTGCTTCCTTGGTCGCTATTTCGCCACAGACACCAGATTATTATTCGATGTCAACAGCGCAAGACAGTAGCTTAGATTTTGACGTTTTAAGCGATGTTGGTAATCAAGTGGCACGTAACTTTGGTATCGTTTACCAAATACCTGAGCCGTTGCGTCCAATCATGCAAGCCTTAGGTGCTGATCTTCCATCTGCCAACAAAGACGAAACTTTTGAATTGCCAGTACCAGCTACCTATATAATTGCTCCAGATGGTACAGTTGCTTATGCCTTTGTTGATCCAGACTTTACAAAGCGTGTAGAGCCGACGGAGATCATTGCAGTACTACAAGAACTACAGGCTGGCAATTAAGCCCCTACAACGTTTAACCTTAATGAACTAAATCAAACAGTAAAAAGCTATTTATTTAGTTACAGTAGCCGCATTGCTTTTCCTTTTTGCCCTCTTGTTTGTAACTTCTGTCACCTCCGGTTCTTCTGACTTACTGGAGTTAACCATTTTCACCAAGTGCTGATTTAGATAACTTTGTGCAGAGATATACAAACTTTCCCAAATCTCTTGATTACGACTGATTTTTGTACCGACTGTATTCCCTGCTGTTTTTTCCGATACCAAGTATTTGCGGAAGTAGTTATTCCACAAGTGTTGGAGAAAATCTTCGGCGAATTCGTTAAACGGCAGAATCCATTTATAGTCCTTAGAAAGAAATACCCGATATGATGCAATTATCGGTAGTGCCAAGTCGGTTGGCGCACCAAACCCAAATGAATACTTGCTGTCAGGCAACAACGTAGTCTTACGTATATCTATTGATGCTAAATCGTTGGTACCCTTCCTTCTGGGGTTAGTAATATGGTCTTGGATTATTTCATAGAGTCTTTGTTCTATCCACAAAGCATGAGTCAAGAGAGGCAGTAAGGCGGTTAATCTTTCCCTTTCTGCGTCTGTAATGTTACTTGGAAGACTCATCCCTACTGGGTGTTTGGTTCGTTTATTGCCGTCGGGGTTGTATTTATTTCTGTCTAGGCAGTAAAGCAGTTTCAGTAAATGGGTGACATTGCACTGAGCGTTTCTAGGAGCGCCACTTTGGTTTTGGTAATAGGCGATGCGAAATTTTCTATCTTCTGCTCTTTCTAACTGGGCTAAATACTGCTTGATGAATTTGTAATCACCTCTAGCGTTGACTTTGGAGCGAGAGTCTACTGGCGTTGTGGTATTACTTGCCAGGGCTATATCTTTAGCTGATTCCTCAGTCAGTCCGATGTGGATAGTAACTTTTACCCTAGCTTCGGTTAGGTCATATTTGTAATTTTTTGCTTGCTCAAAGGCTAAAACTGTATGCCCACCGTTGATAATCCCATCGCTACCCCCCTCGTTAGCTTCTAAAATTTCCAGTTCTAGCTCAGTTTTATTTCTGTTGGGTTTAACTTTATTGGCTGACAGAACAATTCCACTGTGGCGAGAGAAGAATTTTGCGGGTTCGGTCGTCAGCGAGTCGAAGATTTGTCTATAGGTCGCGCTTTTACGGTTCGGTTCGCGGATGTTCGGTTCTAGCGGTAGGTCTATCGGGAAGGTGTCTACGTGGGCGGTGGCGATGATGCAGTTGGGGTTGGCTTGAAAATAGTTATCTATCTTAATATTCCAAGTCTTGGGCATAGTTTATTTCTTGGGAACTAGAATTTCTATGTTAACCAAAACCCTGACCCTAATATCGCATTTCCTAAAATAACGAGTACCGTTAGAGATTGACCTACAACATATTTCAGCATCTGCTCCCGTCAAATTATTTGTGGAGACTTTCCACGAGGTTTGGGTGGTTGGGCTGGAGTACCAATCGCCGCAAAAACTCCTCCCAACGCTAAAGATAGCTGTGATACTAAGTTAGTTACAAGCGCAACGAAATATATCACATCAAAAGTGTGACCAAAATCATCTGCCTCAAAAATCCTTAACCATATTATTTAAGTCCCAACTGTAAGTCAAAAAAGCGTTAGATAGCCGCTTGTTTCAACTACACCCACTTCTAGACTCAGGTGTATTTTTTTTAAGATTCATGGAGCGACAAAATTTTATCGCATCAACCATAACTTATGATGTGGCAGGAAACCTAATAACTGAAAAAACCGACAACAACAGTGATAGAGAGGTAGATACAGTTAATACCCATACTTATAAACTTACGTTTGAAAGCTCTGACTCCGACGGTGATGGCAAGGGTGATGAGATCACCATTTGTACATATGATGAGGGCAGCAAAGAGACATCCTCTAGCTACTAGTTATCACCGAAACAGAAACATAATTATTTTTGGTCAAAATACAACTTATTTTAGTAAGCAAAATGGTTAATTCAAATACTGTGGTTTTAAATAGCAAGGGTTGGTATTTAAATGCTTTACCGTCAACTTTGTTAGGCACATGGACTAACGATGAAGATGTAGTTAGCGTCAATACCGATGATGATATTGCTATTGAGGTTAACTCCGATGTCACGGTTAATACTTTGGAGGGAGACGACAAAATCTCCGGTACTAGTACTAGCGTTGGTAATAATGACGATGGCAATATAGATGATATTGGAATTGCTAATGCAGGCACTATTAATACTGGCAAGGGTAATGATAGGCTCACTGGTACTGGCAACTTCACAGGAATCTACAATGCCTATAAAAGCACCATTAATACTGGCGCGGATCATGACACAATAATTGCTACTGGCAACTACGTAGGCATCTACAACCAGGGTACTATTAACACTGATGACGGTGATGACACAATCACTGTTACAGGCAATTACGCAGGCGTCTATAACTTGAATCGCATCAATACTGGTAAAGGTAAAGATATCATCACTGGCTCTGGTACCAATAATGGCATCTGGAACGACTATGCCAGCAAAATCGATACCGGTTCTGGCGACGATATCATAACTGGCACTACTGACGGCGAGTCCGGCATCATCAACTTCAAGCTCTTTAAACTCGATGGCACTACTATAGATGGTATAATCGATACGGGTACTGGGAACGACACAATTACTGGCACTGGTGGTTTAAACGGCATCGGCAACGGTGGCACAATTAATACGGGTACTGGGAACGATACAGTTTCTGGCACTGGTCAGAACGGCATCCAAAACAGTGGCACAATCAATACGGGTACTGGGAACGACACAATTACTGGCATTGGTAATAACGGCATCGACAACAGTGGTACTATTCGTACTGAGGCTGGTAACGATATTGTCGATGGTCTAACAGGTGGCTTTGTTGGCAATGGCAGTATTATTGTTGGAGATGGCAATGATATCGTCAAAGGATTTGGGGGTGGATTCTTTGATGGTGGGAATGGCAAAGATCAGCTGCTGTTTGATTTTGGAACCTACACTGTCTCAGGTAGTGCAAATTCTGCTGGCTTCTATACAATCAGCAATGGTATAACAGATATGCTGGTACAGAATTTCGATCTGATTAGTAGTACCAATAATCCGGCAACCATTTTTTCTTTCTCTAGTGTTATTGGTCAGACTTTTACGGTATGAACTGTGCCCAACAGCCCCTCTTCAAATGCAGAAGGCTGCTACAGCATTAATCACTGCCTTTAGGCACTTGCCATGAATTAAATCGCTCAGGCAGTCGCTCATGGGGAAACCTCTTCCGTCGCTGTCGCACAAGGCTATAGTAGTTAAACATTTGTGCCGAGCGCACCTGTTGGGCGAAGGCGACGGTGAGCGATTTTATTTTTTTGTTCTCCCTACACTCAGAGGCTGTTTCTAAAGAAAAGTAAAGCTAATACTTTGGAGGAGTAAGAGAACATTCCTAGAAAGAGACAGCACTTCCGGCAGATATGAGGTACATCCATCCTCAAAGCTGAAAGCTATGCTAGGAGAGGAGCAAGGAGAAAACTGTATTGCATAATAGCGGGAAGTGCTGTAAGGATGATGAAAGGGGTGAGAAACGCTTTATATCCACTTATAACGTCACCTCGTTTCATGATTGCTTCGTGTCACAGTTCAAAGCATTTGCACACCACCACTCACGGGTAAATATGCCCCGGTAATAAATTTTGCTTCGTCAGATGCTAACAGCAAAATGGCTCCGGCAACATCCTCTGGCAGCCCATTTCGCTTTAATGGCACCATTTGAGCCGAAACGTCTTTATGTTCTTGAGGTAATCGGGCTGTGGCATCGGTCAGGGTTAATCCAGGCGAAACGACATTAGCACGAATGCCGTGAGGGCCAAGTTCCAGTGCTAGACTTTTGATGAAGGCATCTAATCCAGATTTGGCGGTACTATGAGCGATAAATCCTTCTCCTGGATGGCGAGATAAGCTACTGCTGACAGCAATGATGCAACCTCGCTTGTGTTCTATCATCGAGGGAACAACTGCTTTACAGGGCAAGAAAGCGCCTTTGAGTTCTCCGACCAATTTTGCTTCAAAGTCTGACCACTGGTAATCCACAAAAGGAGCCATTGCAAAATTCGCGTTAGCATTAATTACCAACGTATCAATAACACCAAAGGTATCTACAACCTGCTGCACCATTGCATCTACAAGTTGTGGATCGCGCACATCGGCTTTAACTGCCATTGCCCGACCACCATCAGACGTAATCAATTCAACAACTTCCACAGCGGCGGCTTCACTGCCATAGTAATTTACGCCAACCGCAGCACCATGCTGTCCTAACAGTTTGGCGGTTGCTGCACCAATGCCGCGACTTGCGCCTGTGATCAAAACAACCCGATCATGCAGCAACTGGCTAGTATTTGAAGTTTGTTGAAGTTGGGTCGCAACCATAATTTTCTCCTTCTATTTTGCTATGGTTTTAATCTCTCCTTTTTCACTTTGAGGAGAGAACAATATGACAATTATCCTGAAACTCAGACATCATCAAGAATCGAGCGATCGCTGACTGAACATCTACCAAATCCAGAGAAAACAGAGCATCCTGAACAATCAGTTCCGGCAAGATGTTTTAAACATCCGCATCGGCTGCTGAACTGGCTCGAAATCTTCGGGATTGTTTAGGCTTGAACTTCAGGAGGTGCTTGGTCAGGATCAATTAACGGACTTCCAGATTGTTTATCTTCTGCAAGGGTCGGTTCAATCGCTTGGGGCGATAGTTTCCCATCCCTTCCCACCTGTTTAACCTCGGTCGTATCTTTTGGTTCAGTTACCGGAAGTTCGTTATTCCGTCGTGCGGCGCGTTCGCTCAAATAAGTTAACCAGGAAGGCGACCATGCTGAGTGGCTGTCCCTGCCAAATGCCCGCTCTTTGCCAATTCCACCCGGTTCTGGTAGAAGCTGATTTACCAAACTGAATAGATTAGTACTTAGTCCGGGGAACAGGGCATAGAATTTGACCGAGAGCCAGGTTGGGAAAGGCACAATGACTTCCGTAGCGCCCCGGCGTAGTCCAGCGATTGTGGCACGAGCAACCTTTTCTGCGCTGGCAGAAATCAACGGTAGCGAATCACTAATGCTGAACCAAGCAAATTCCTTGCGGTGTTGCCCTTTGATCACGGCATGATCCACAACTCCAGTGCGAATGAAACCAGGACATACGGTTGTAACGGTAATTCCATCTTTTGCCAACTCGGTTCTCATTCCTTGGGACAGCCCAACCAGGGCAAATTTGCTGGCACAATACCCGACCATGTGCGGAGATGCCACTTTTCCTCCGACGGAGGAGATATTTACAATTCGTCCGCTCTTTTGCTGCCGCATCTCTGGCAAAACGCCATAGGTTGCGTAGAGCGGTGCCCAAAAATGCAGTTTCATCAGATCGTCGTAGTCCTGCATGTTCAAGGTTTCTAGTGGACCAATAATATCCGTTCCGGCATTGTTGATGAGAATGTCGATTCTTCCAAAGCGCTCTTTTACCTGTTGTACCATTTGCTCAACCTGAGCTTGATCTGTCACGTTACAGGTCAGCGCGAAAACTTCTTTACCTCGTTGCTCCAGTTCGGTTCGTGCGCGTTCAAGTTCTGCTTCATCCCGCGCACAGATCGCTATCCGTGCGCCTGCATCAATCAACTGGCGTGCCATCACCAGCCCCAATCCGCGTGAACCACCTGTGAGCAGAATCGTTTTTCCTTGCAGGTCATAAATCCGTTCGCGCCACCAGCGATCTAGCAGCAGGAAACCGGGTAGTAAGGCGAATGCAAAGGCGATGAGCCTGAGTAGGCTGTCATAGTTAATATGCATTAATTAAAAACTCCTGATGACTCCGATAGATTGGCGATATCAATTCATTGAATTGAAAACGACTCAAGCACCGACAGTGACGCGATCGCTGATTTGCATTTCCAGAACTTCTTCAATGCGTTGAATTGTTGCCCAAGACAGTTGTTTACCCGATGCATTAGCGTTTTCCTGTACTTGTGCT
>NZ_JACJQM010000109.1:0-15624 GCF_014696655.1 Nostoc sp. FACHB-888
TAATAAGTCTGTTGAGGTTTTGGGGGATTGAATTTCTAACTCAGTTCGCAAGTAGCGAAAAACGCTTTTTAAATAAGTGTAATCGGGATGTTCGCCACGCATGCTTTGAGGTCACTAAAGGCAACACTATTGTCGTCCCGTTGCAAAGTTGTAGTTTCCTTATATTCACTGCTATCAGCAGTGTCCAAGAAAGCATCTATCTGAGTCTTAGTTTCCTTTGAAAATTTTTGGAGCGTGCTAGAAAAGAAAGAAGTTCTTTTCGTATGTACGCAAAGCCGACCGGATGAGGCGATTAATTCGTAGGTTTGTAGGAGGTTCAATACGTTGAGAACGAAACCGTTGAATAACTACAGCTTCTAGATGTTCAACATCCTGCTCGTGTCCTAATACCTGCTCCAGCAGCCAGTTAGCCATTTCCTGAGCATCAGAGACAGTGGCTTTACGAAAGCCCAAGAAGGAGCGAATTTCAGCACGGTGATATTTAATGCTGCGTCCTTGCCAATCATATGCATGATATTCTTCACTCGGTACACTGACTTGTTTAGATAGATGGACAACAACAGGTTTGGGGATGTCACGAATGTGTTGAGGGAACTTGACTTCTAACTGAAAGAATTTCAACAAAATTGCGAAACCCAGTCGGTTCGCACCAGTTTTGTTACCTAGCAAGGTTTCTTCATCGGGAAGCAGTGTCCAATACTCAATTAACTCGTCTACTTCCCAATGTCGCTTCATTGTTTATTTGTAAAATGTATCCTGATTACACTACCACGGAGCGGCGCAAAAAGTTCCGCCTTTGACTAGAGTCGGAACTTTACTTGGGACAATGATACAGTTTCAGGATTTTTCCCTGCTAATCCAGACTGTAAACAGGTAAAGTGCCAACTCCCATACAAAATTCGGTACTTTTTTGGGAAGCACTCAGTCAGAGTGAAAGCTGGATTTTTCTTTCCCTGGCATTATCGCGTGTCCCCTCAAGGTGAAAAGTTTGAAACCTAGTCCTCTAAGGACTTTAGAGCTACTTTGCCCCTGGTGACAGCTTCCGTAACACTACCCCTTCTAGAAGCAAACTCCCATCTTCCAAACCATGTCCGCAGAAATGAACAATAGAAGGGCGTTCTTCTGCGATCGCTCTGCGAATATCTTGAGGACGTACAGCTGTTCTAATCCGAACTTCAAATAAATCGCGTCTTATGGCTCGTCTTATAGCATCTTCAATTTCCCTGATCTCTCGATCCAAACGCAAACCGTGAGGGATAGCTGCCAAAATCAAGATTTTTTGCTGCTGCTTGTTCTGATTTCCTGATGCTGCTGTCTGCTGCCCAAGGTGAATATTGTAGATGTCGCCGCCAATTTGCCTAGCGTTCACTGTGTCAGCGTTAATCAACCCGCCGCCAAACTGGGCATTGCGTAAGTCGTTGCTGGCTTGCTTTGGGTCTTCTGAATCGGGCATGGGTCGGTTTGGGCAGGTTTAAGCGTCATTGTTGTGAATACTACCACCTATTCGTTTTGAGTTAACAGTGTTGACGTTGACCGTGCTACCTGTTTATGACTTGCGATCGCGTGCTTTGCTTCTATCTGAGACTCAAATTACAGGCTAACAATTACCTTGAATCGCGCCTAAACTCCATTTGGGCAAAGTGGTCTTGCAGCAGTTTGTGGATGAAGCGATAGCGACCGCCGACACGCTGAGAGATACAATCAACTACACCGCAACCATTCTAGAATTTCATCAACTGACTGGTTGGGTGTAAAGACTTGAAGGGTGTTGCAGTTTGGTATGGGGTCGCTAATAAAACAAATTTTTCCCTCAAACTTGCTGATGCTGTTGAGAAATGTATCACTGTATGTAACTTCACCTGTAATAATCGCTACCAATTCGCCCAGCGTTTACTGTCTCAGCATTTATAAACCCACCAAACTGGGAATTGCGTAAGTCATTACTGGAGACTTGCCTTGCATCTTCAGAATCCGGCATAGGTCTAACCTGGGGTTTCTTGATTTTCTATGTTTTGAATATTACCGCCTACTTGCTCTGTATTAACATTAATGGCATCTACTATGCCACCTGCAAACTGGGAGTTAGGCTGGTAGTAAATCGAGACTTTACCAGAAGTTTCTGCTAGGAAATCTGCTTGTGGCAAGCTTTTTATTGATTTCTGACCAAAATTATTGAAACCCAGACTCCCTAAGCCTTTCAGCGATTTTAGTCACTATTTCCCGACAACTCTTTTATCTTTATCCTCAAGTCTTGCTTGGTACTGCGCCTCTAATGCCTTAGCTGCAAATTCATAGCCCTGCATGAACTCACTGTGGATTTTTGCTTTATCTGTATCAGGGGAAACAGCTACTCGGACTACAAGAATGCCATCGCCTTTCTTCTCAATGCTTTGGACATCTAGTTGAGCGCCTTGGTTTTCGACCTCTAATTTTTTGAAAGAATAAGCGAAAGCATCCCAGTCGATACCATTGCGAAAGATTAGGTCAACTGTTTCTAAGGATTTTTGGAATAACTTAGTAAACTCGCCAGGGGAAAAGTTTCCATTGCTGGGACGACGTTCTTGTTGACCTTGGCGAAGGTAGATGTGGTCACAAATTATATCAGTTAAGTTAGTTTCACTGTTTATATGCCAATCTTCTATACAAGCTCCTGTAAATATTGCTCCAGTAAAATTTGTTCCTAATGCTTGTACTTTGGTTAAATTAACATTGCTTAAGTTTGCTTTGTACAGATTTGCTTTTTCAAGGTTAGCATCATTTAAATCTGCGCCAATTAAGCTTGCACTACTCAAATCTGCTTCTATTAAATATGTGTTGTTAATGTCTTTTTCACTAAGGTCTGTGTTGCACAGCTTTGCTCCATTAAGTCGTAGATTGCTAAGTTCTAATTCGTAAACAGTGGTGCTACTAAAATCCGTTTGGAAAAGATTTGCGTCTTCAAAATTTACTTCCGTAAACCTTGCTCTAAAGAAAGATGATTCCCTAATATCTACTCTACGAAAAGATGCTTGGCTAAAATTTGTATTTCTGAAGTTAGCTCTTCTAAAACTTCCAGAAAAAGTTACTTCCCTAAAATTACCTCCAATCAGGTTAACTTCGCTAAAGTCCTCTAAAGCTACTTTGGGGCGTTTCAATGGAGATATATCTAAGCCAAGATACTCTTTTCTAAAGTCTGGATCACCAAAGTTTGCCCAATATAGATCACATTCAATAAATATGGCTTCACTAAAATTTGCTTTATCAAAGTCTGCTCCTTTAAAATCTACTCCATAGAAGTTTGCATTTACAAAATCTACTTGTCGAAAATCTCCGTATAAACTTGCGTCTTCAAAATCTGAGTTGCTAAAATCTGCTTTATAAAAATTGATATCACTAAAATTAGGTATTATTTCAGGATTTTTCTTTCTCCAACTATTCCAGACCTCTACCAGGGCGGCCGCATCATGTCAACAAGACTAGTCTATTCTCAATAGAACTTGTACTTTTATCATTAATCTCCTCTTATTGCGAAAATATTTAGCGATCGCTTTGAGTCTCTAAAAGTAAATTAAGCAGTAAATGCTGATTTTATCGTTGATGTTCAACTTTGGTTTTGATCAAGAGTAATTTAGATGCGGCCGCCCTGAGACCTCTACTCCTTGCCTCAGTATCGCTAGATGCTCCTCATTTGCCATCTTAAGTTCACCCCTCTGCTTCATCTGTAGCCATTCTACTACTCTGCCTCCTGCCATCCTTCTAAATCCATCAAAGTTTTTATTTTTTCCAGATTTTGTAGTTACTAAATGCTGTATTTGTGGTTGAGCAAGATAATTTCTTACTGTTATAGTATATTTTAAGTTCCTGGCTTGAAACCAACATGTATGAGTTATATTGGCTCTTCTAAAATTGCTATATTTCAAACTTGCCTTGCTAAAATCTGCTTTTGTTAAATCTGCGTTCTGAAAACTAGTCCCACCTGTATTAACAATAGCTATCTTCACAAATTCATCGACTATTGCTGTAGACATAGGTAAAATACCGGCCTTTACTTTATTGACTGCTGTAGACACTATTCCTGCCTGAGAACCAATTAAAGCAATGGAAAATATCCCACACAAAGCAAAGCCTATTGGTACGAATCCCACTACAACTATAGAAGCAGATTGATTTATTAAAGCATATATCATCAAAGCAAGAATCCAGGTTATAAAACCAGCTACTGCAAAAACAGCAGTTACCGTCAGAGCAAAACTTCTAAAGTTAAAATGGTATTTAGACGCAACAAGCTCAATAAAAAAGGTAAAAAGAATAGTTATTACTACAGCAATATAAATAGAGCCTAATATTGCTGATAGCAGTAAACAAATCAACAGAGTCAGACAGCCAATAAACCAACGCTTCTGCAATCCTGTTTTTGCGTAGCTAAAGTCAGCACCCCTCAAATTAGCACTTGTAAAATCTGCTCCCCGGATATCAGTGTAGCTAAAGTTTGCCCCTGTAAGGTTTTGACCTTTAAATGAACGACCTCTAAGGTTTTGGCGGGAGAAGTCTTGAGGCATAGCAAGGCTAGTGAAAGCAAGGGTTTACTCTTGATACAACTTTAGTATGTGCTTTTACGCAATTTAGCACAAAATTTAAGTGATGGTTTTTGGGAAGCGCTCTCTCGTATAATACTGGACTGGAGAGAACAGAAGACTCAACTGGAATCTTGGGAAAGGTAAATGTGGCTTAAGGGATAGATATGTTTTTTAGCAGAAGCTAACCAATATTTTACTGTTTTCAGGGAAAATAAAAAACTTTAGCAAAGCGAAATTCAAAAGAGACAAGGTTGAGTCGTAAGTTGATTGAACCGTGTATTATACGAAAATTTCGTATAATACACGGCTATAGAATAGCCTAAAATACTATTGCTTGGTATTCTCTATACGGGTTTTGTCTTGATGAGCTTTACGCGATAGTACTTGCAGATTACTTAACACAGTTAGACCACCTTGGGACATGGGTGTAATATGATCAATTTGAAAATCTCGCCTCATTTGACTTTTAAATCTAGTAATTGCACAAGTTATAAAGCCTCTTATATCTGTGTATTTGGCAAACACAGCTTTTTTAATTTTTATGTATTCAAGAATATCTCGCTCCTTAATTTCATATAAAGTTAGCTTCTCTATTGGTACAGTGTCAGGAATAACGGTTGGTATAGAAGCAGATACATTGCCATATATACCTGGATATGCAATTTTATTAATTTCAATATCTAACTGCTTTATAAAATAAAGTTGATTGTAACTAAATAAAACTTGCCAAAAAGATTTTTGATCATTCCAGAGTGAGTCAATATAGTCAGACTTTGCTTTGACACCTAAATCATTATCATAAATATGTCTTGCTACGATAGACAAATCACACTTTCTTCTTTCGCTAAAAGCTAAGAACTCTGGTTTTGCTTGTTTTTGAGCATAAAAATGCAAGATATTCTCTACATCTTCATCTCTATAACCCAGTAACGTTTGACAGTTAGGGAAATAAATTTGTTTTGTCGTTTGAAACAGATATTCAAGCTCTTTCTCAGTTAATATTTCTCGGTCTTTTAAATCAATACCTTTAAATATAATCTCCAAATCATTTACAAAGTTATCGTATGCCTCTTCCGTGTCATCATATAATAACACTTCATAATTCCTAGGAATAGGCTCAAATGCTTCAGATTCTTTAGCTACTTCGAGAATACAAAAACGATAAATTCCAATAGGAACTCTTTTCAAAAATTCTAATGCTTCTAGCCCAGTAGTATCAATTGAGTCATCCATGATACGAGCAAATTCTTCTATCATCTCAATAGAAATGAGTTTGGCAGTTCTATTATTAGATGGAATATCTTTCTCAATAAATTCTGCATTGTCTTCAAAATGAAGTTTTTCTGGATTAACCCAATTGATTTTGTCTTCCCAATCATCAATAAAACTAACTACATAAGCTTTTTCTGTACCACCTGCTCTTTGACCACGTAAAGCCCGCCCTATCATTTGTGTCATTAATGTTGTAGATGCAGTAGGGCGCGTGAGAAAAACAGTTTGCACGTTAGGTAAATCTGTTCCCTCGGTCAACATTTCTACATTTATTAAAACCTCAAGTTCCCCATTCCTGAATTTTTTGATTTTTTCTGAGTTCTCTTTCGCAGAAACTGTAGCACCTGTATTCACATCTTTCAATGATGAAACGATAAAATCAGAATTAATACCTTTATCTTTAAACAGTTTGTTCAGTGCAATTGCGTGTATAATATCAATTGCAAAAATTAGAAGAGGCTTGTATTTTTCACGATTTTTAATGTAATGGCTGACAATTATCCCGTTACGTTCATAAGACTTTGCAATTTCCTCTGCAATATCTTTTGGTAATTTATCAAAGTCTTCAATATTTTTGATATCTCTTGCTGTCAACTTTTTCTTTATTGCTATTTTTGTTTCTAGATTTTCAAAAACTGGTTCAGCAAGAATTCCCTTATTTATTAAGTTTCTTAGATGTTCTGAAAAGATAATATCACTAGGGAAAATTAACTTTAGTAACCCCTTTTCACTCTCATCTGTACGAAAGGGAGTAGCAGTTAATCCCAACATTTTGAAACCATTTTCATGACCTTGCCTTTTCATCTCATCTTTAACAGCATTAATTAACTTACGGTAAGTCTTAGCTGTTGCATGGTGCGCTTCATCTATAACTAAAAGAACCTCTGGCAAATAACGAACCCAGTTATTCAACAAGTGATCGAGTCCACCATTTAGGCTATCTTTACTGGCAATAATAATGTCATCGCTAGGTTCAATATGTACAGGTCTTCCATGTTTAGGATGTCCTGAAATAATGCGGTATTTAAATTCTGATACATTACTTAGTAATGATGAATAGGTACTAAGTGAAACTGTCTCAAGTGCTTGATCAAGTAGTTCATGGCGATGAGCAATCCATAAAACTTTTTTCTTGTTATTAATAAAATTACGTAGTAACCAGTGAACTGCTGTTAATGTTTTACTACCACCTGTTGGAAGAACTAGTAACCCTTCAAAGGGAGCTTGATTGATTTGATTTAATGCCTTGATTGCTTCATTCTGGTGGGCATATAGTTCTTTCGGATGCTCGCCTCTTTCAACATTGAGCCGACCTGAGTAGTGAACTTGAGCAGTTTTCATAATAAAGTGAATGCTAGTAAAAACTGTGCTTCAGGATGAGTTTTAACTGGTTACTAGTTAACGGAACGCAGTCATTTAGCACCCTAATGAATAGTGTTCCCAAACTCAAAGCATAAATTTATGAATTTAATATCTTACCCACGAGATTAGCCAGCAACCAGTACAGTTTGTATTGCAGCACTTACTGAAGATTCCTTGTACTCCACAGTTTCGGTTAAATGCAGAGATTCAGCGCACAGTTAAGCGGTATTGGGAGAATGTGCCGGGTGCGATTGCTTATTTGAAGGATGGATGCACTGCGGACTTGGAAAGGAATTAAGTCGCCAGAAGCCGTGTTTGTTGCGGCTTGTAAGGAGGGGAGGAAGCCAGAAGTGCAACACGCCAAATCGGGTGCGATCGCTTGGTTCGAGTGGGCGAGGCGGCAGCGAATTGTGATTGCGATGTCAGGGGAAACAGTGTATACGCCTGATGGGGAAGCGGTGGCGGTTGCAGAAATGATGCGGCGGTATCCGGTGCAAGAGTAGGGTTGTTTATTCGTTGTGGAGTAGTTCTAGAAGGTTGAGCAGGGCTTGGCTGTTTAATTGGGACTGGCGATATAACGATGCCCATCACCCGCCGCAGATAACCTTTGCATCATAACCGATGAACTGTCGACGCTCGGTGAGCATGGGCATTGTTAGGCATTCATCGGATCTTCAGCATGATTTCTTTCGGATTTGCGTTCTTCCAGGATATCGGAGATCAGCTCAATTACCAACTCCGGAAAATTTTGTTCCACCAATTGCTGAACACGATTCATTGTTGGCCATAGAAAGTCCCCCTTATCACCCTGAATAAAAGATATCCAATGCGTAGGGTAATACCTGACTAGCATCCCAAGAATGTAGGAAACCATGTATGTAATACATAATTCAGAATATCGAGTACCTTCAGGAAACGGTTCAGCAAGATGCAGAGAAGGAATCGATCCAAATATTTTGTTTATGTAAGCATGAATGAACATTGGAAGGTTATTTGCAAAGGTCTCAGCATCACAAGTTAGCGTAACCCAGCCAGAATCTAATATTGCAGTGTATCCAAGCCTCTCATAAACATTTTGAAATTGAGAGAATGGTTCTGCTCTGACCTTTGCCCTAAATCCTGCATTTTCGCTATAGGTCATTTCGTTGATAGAAGCATACTTCACAACATCTGAGACATTTGAATAGTCTTTCTTGAGATCGGGAATTCGCGAAAGAAGATCGGCGACCGAAAATTCTTGTCCAAGACTAGGAATATCGTAAGAAAGTCGCCAATCAACTGCTGATGAATTTACATGAATTGAAATTCTGTTTTTTGTGTGCGTTACGAAATCTGAAAATAGTCCTCGTCGGGTTCGTATCTTTAAATCAAGTACTCCTTGAAGTCCAGCTGAGGTCTATGCCACTTAAATTTGCTCTTAAAAAATTTGCTTCTCTAAGAATTGAATAATTTAATTTTGCTTGCGCGATATCTGCTTTATAAAAACTAGTATTAATTAAATTTGCTTTATAGAATTTAGCTGCTGTAAGGATAGAATTGCTAAAATTTATACCTCTAAGTATTTTATGTTCAAAACTGCATTCGATAAAATTTTCATCATTATCCTCACCAGGATTAAAGGGAATATCCTCTATCCCTTCAAAGTATGCAATCTCTAAAAAATCTGATTTTCCAAGTATTGCTCCTCTTAATTCTGAACACTCAAGAGTTGCTTTTTCAAAATAAGAATCAGTTAGGTTGGCTTCAGTAAAATCTGCCTTTCTAAGGTTTGAAAGGCTTAAATCAGCATCGCTTAAATCAGCTCTACTAAAGTTAACATTAGAAAGGACAGGTTCTATTTCTGGATTATTCTTCCGCCACTCATTCCAAACCTGTACCCCCTGCCTCAGTATCGCCAGATGCTCCTCATTCGCCATCACTAGTTAACCCCTCTGCTATCCTGTTGTAAACAAACTACTCCGCCTCCTGCCATCCCTCAATTGATGCCAACAAAATATTCACTAAAGGATGGTCGATTAGCTCTTTAAATGCTTCAGTTCCCCCAGCCTTCAATGCACCTATCACCCGTGCTTTCAGTGCTGGGTTATTCTCAATCTCATCCACAGCCTTAACCACAACACTCATCCTCTGCGATGTTGTGGCAGTGGGGTAAGTCTGGCTCAGTTGGTTGAGAAGCTGCTGAATGTCTGCTGCGGCTTGGGCAAGGTTTTGCTTTTGCCCAGGGTTGTAGTTGGTGATGTTGCCTCCGATTTGGTGCGCGTTTACGGTGTCAGCGTTGACTAGACCACCACCGAATTGAGCGCCTTGTAAGTTAAAACTAGAACTTTTATTACTTACCCTTTGTTGGTTATTTTCTCCTTGAACATTATTAATATCGCCATCAACTGAACCACCAACTGCAAAGCCACCGGGATTGTTAGTCATAAAACCTACCTGCTCAACGTTTGAATAAAAGCTAGGACGCTGTAGTGCTGTCACTACCATATTCTGTAAATCAGCAATTCTACTATCTTTTTCGGCGACGAGCGCTTTAACTTCTTGTTCTGCCAAGGCTTTTAGCTGATTATAAGTATCAAAATACTCGGCGCTCAGTTGCGATTTATCAGCTGCGATCGCAGTTTTGGCACGGAGTAAGAATTTATCCTGACCCCGTTTCTCCATTGCGACTATCTCAAGTTCAGCATCAGGGTTATTCTCTGCCAATTGCTTGAACGAGATAGCGATCGCTCTGGGGTCAACACCTTGATTATGGTACAGGTCGAGTGTGTCGAAGATGGGCTTGATGAAATCTCCAAACTGGCCATCAGCAAATACTTCCTGCCTGTTGTCGGGTTTACGATGAGGGTCGGGGTTGTCTGGTGTGGGCAGGCGCATATAAACGTACTCACAACGCACTCCGTCAAACTTAGTATCGGTGGTAATGTTCCAGTCTTCAATGAATGCGCCTGTGAGAATTGCCCCTGTAAAGTCTGTGCCATCTAGTTGGGTTTGTACTAGCTTGGCTCTTGATAAATCTGCATATTGTAAGTTTGCTTCGCTTAAATCTGCTCCTATGAAGCTAGTATTTCTTACGTTTGCTCCTTTGAGGTTAACTCCACGTAAGTTTTGATGGTCAAAGTTTTGGTTTTCTCCTTGTCCTGTAGCTAATAAATTACGTAGTTGAAGATTTTGAAGATAAGTTTTGTCAAGTTGAGCATAATCTAGCATTTTAACTTGGTAGAAATTGGTATTTGTTAAGTTAGCTTTTCTGAAATCTACATTTCTAAGTACAGCATTAGTAAATCTAGAATTAGTCAAGTCAGATTCACGAAAACTTGTTCCTCCTGTAGCAGCTATAGCAATAGCAATATTACGAATCCAAAAGTATTTTTTATCTCCTTTTATTGCCTGATGCCCTACATAAATACTAAACAAAGCTACAGCTACAGCTATAATTACAGCTATAGTTATAAGTATTGTTCCAACTGTAGTAAATATAAATTGAAGGTAAGTTGCAATTACAGATACAAGTACGGCTAAAATTACAATTATGGAAGTAGTAGTAGCTAAGGTCTTGTTAAAAGCTGCTATGGCTCCTGCTACAGCCATAGAACCTAGTATCGCTACAGCTACAATTAAAACTCCAGTTGCTGCTCCAGTAAAAGCTGGTACGAGTTTTATTCCAGCAGAAAACACAACAGCTATTCCTCCAACAAGAGTAAATACTTTTAAGCCAGCATCTAATCCTTTAGAAATTGTAGTGATAAAGAAAGTAGTCAATAAAATAAAAGTAGTACAAGCTATAATTCGAGGTTCTAAGCTATGTGTGGCTATTAATAGTACTAAATAATTAGCTATATATGCAAAAAAGCCTAAAAGTCCTACAAACAAGAATAAAGCAATCGGTAAATAAATAGCCCAACGACCTTGCAAGCCAGCTTTGGCATAGCTAAAGTTAGCGTTTTTCAAATTAGCGTTAGTGAAATCTGTACCTTGGATATCTGCATAACTAAAATCAGCCCCTTCAAGGTTTTGACCTTTGAAAGATCGCCCTCTAAGATTTTGGCTTGAAAAATTAACAGCTATTAAATGAAAATCTTCAACAGGAAAATCTGATAGTTCAGTTAATTCGCCCGATTTAAATAGCTTTTCAAGTCTTTTGATACCTTCGGGCGAGCCTTCAAAGATAATTTTTATACTACCTTCTTCAACTTTAATAATTGTTATATCTAGATCGTTAGCAAGTTTACGTAAATGTTCAACAATAACTTTAAGTTTTGTCTCATTAATCGAATCGATGCTACCTGTAAGTACAAATTCAGCCTTAAATTTATTACCTATATGTTGTGATTTGGATATAGAAGGCTGAGAATTGAATGTATTATTAGAACTAATATTTATTTGCCCAAAGTTATAAATTGGGTTAGACTCAATATTACTCAAATGATTATTTACCTGATTAACTGTGTTAGCATTACCTTGAACAGATTTGTTACTACTTCCTTGAAGAGCTTGATTTTGATTGCCATCTAATTTATTTTCATTTAAGAGTTCATTATCCTCTTGAAAAGAAGATAAATTAAAATTAGGATTTTGGGGATTAGAGTTATCGAAAGGTGGCTGACTCATAAATCAGTTTTACAATCCCAACAGATGAGAACCAGCCGCCGCACCCAGCCAAGTTGCAATTTTCACGATGATCGGCTTGGCTGTTGTCCAGAGTTTCTTACCCGAATCCACTGTCTTAGTCGTTTTTTCTAACGTTTCTGCCATGCTCGTCAAGCGATCTAATGCACGCTGTTTATTCGGTTCTTCCTTCTCTGTGGCTTTCTTAGCAGCACTCAAATCTTCAACTACTTCTTCTTTGTTGTCTGCTGGTAGTTCTGCCCCTTTAATCAAGGTTTCAAGTTCTGCGAGTAACTTGACAACATCTTCCTTAGTAAGCGATTCTGCGGCATCTGCACCTACTTGGTTTTGTTGTGTAACTTGATTGTTGTCACCCTGAACAGCCTGATTGTTGTCTCCTTGTACTGCTCGGTTGTTGTCACCCTGAACGTTGTTGACGTTGCCACCAACTGAACCACCAATTGAAAATCCGCCGGGATTATTAGTCATAAAACCTACCTGCTCAACATTTGAATAAAAACTAGGACGCTTTAGTGCTGTCACTACCATATTCTGTAAATCAGCAATTCTGCTATCTTTTTCGGCAATGAGTGCTTTAACTTCTTGTTCTGCCAGAGCTTTTAGCTGATTATACGTTGCGAAATACTCTGCACTTAGTTCGGATTTGTCGGCAGCGATCGCTGTTTTGGCACGGAGCAGAAATTTATCTTCACCCCGCACTTCCATTCCTACAATTCGTAAATCTGCTTCGGGGTGATTCTCTGCTAATTGCTTGAACGAGATAGCGATCGCTCTGGGGTCAACACTTTGGTTGTGGTACAGGTCAAGGGTGTCGAAGATGGGCTTGATGAAATCACCAAACTCCCCATCTGCAAATACTTCCTGCCTATTATCAGGTTTACGGTGTGGGTCTGGGTTATCAGGGGTGGGCAGACACATATAAACATACTCGCAGTGTACTCCATCAAATTTGGTGTCAGTTGTGATGTTCCAGTCTTCAATGAATGCGCCTGTGAGAGTTGCACCTGTAAAGTCTGTACCATCCAGTTGCGTTTGCTTCAAGATGGCTTTAGATAAATCAGCATTTTGCAAATTGGCATAGTTAAGGTTTGTACCGATAAAACTGGCATTCTCCAGCTTTGCACCTTTTAGATTTACACCTTCTAAATTTAATCCATCAAACTCTTGCGCTTTGCCGCTAAGTGTAACCACTAGCTGCCGAATTTTAGGGTTTGCGAGATATGTATTTTCTAAGCGGGAGAACTCAAGTCCTTTTGCCATATACCAATCGGTTCTTTTTAAGTTTGCACCGCGAAAATCTGTATGCTTGAGATTGGCAAAAGAAAAATTGGCTTCGGTAAGATCAGCTTTTTGGAACGAAGTGCCTACTTTGCATACGGAAGACTTAACTGATGCGGGAAATGATACCGGAGACTTGACTCTGGATGCTCGATTAGAAGGAATTTCTCAAGGAAAATGTAACTGTCCTTCAGGATGTACTTGTGTATTCATATTGGGATTATGTATCAAAAATTGTAATTTTTCACCGTTATCTTTTTACTTACCTTCTAATTAGATGAATTAGGTTGAAAAAAATAAGCAATTTCTGTTGCCGAACTTAAAGTGTAATTGTACAGATGGAATTATCAATCTTATTTATTAAAATTGCTGTAAGACACAAGGCTACAAAGGTTTCTAGGCAGAGTATAAACTCCACAAAATCCTCACGGGAGGTAAACGGGAAATCTCCAGTCTGCCAAAGTCCCAGACGATTTGCGTAGGAGAGGTTGGAAACCTTCGTCGCTCCGGTCGCTGATACGTAGATAACCCGTGCCTGCGGTAATGCGTTTTGCAACCTCAGCCCAACAATGCCTTGCTGGGATGCTTTCACCATACCGAGTTTACCCTCAACAGCCATTGCATTGCCCATACTGTGGCACTCGTCATAGGCGATCGCTCCCTCAAAATCAATGCCAGCCCACTCAACAATTTGCTTAAGCCGACTTTTACCATTCTTCTGAGAACGTAGAGTTGAGTACGTGCAGAACAGAATCCCTTGGGTGAAAGGGATGGGGTCGCCAAGTTAATGTTACTGAGGTCAATGATATCTTTTGTATCACCTCCTAAAGCACACCAGTCTCTACGGGCATCTTCAATTAAGGCAGAACTTTTAGATACCCAAATTGCTTTAGAGCGCCCCTGACACCAATTGTCTAATATAATACCTGCACACTGTCGTCCTTTCCCCGCTCCCGTCCCATCACCAAGGAACCAGCCACGGCGAAATCTAACGGCGTTTTCTTCGCTCTGAGCTACTACAGTCACATTATCCCAAGAATCATCGACAATATAAGACCCAGACAAAAATTGTGAGTGCGCAAGACCTGCGTAAATAACGCTCTCAAGTTGTGCCTCTGACAACTTGCCTTGTGTGGCAATGTTTTGTGGTAGATGCGGTTTATAAGTTGGTGCTGGTGGCGAGACAAGTGCTAGGGCTGCACTCTCACAAAGCAGCGAGGGATGAGGTAAAGCGTCCTTGATTCGGATTCGTTGTGGGCGATAGGTTTCATATAAAGTATCTTTGAGTCCTTCTGTAGCAGACCACTCAACGACTTCGTATTCCAGAATAACTACATCTGGAATTGAAGAAAGTGTTTCTGCTTGAGTTACCACAGAGCGTTTTGGCAATTGAACGACTTTTGCCTTCGCCACAGCAGCTTTGACATCTGAGCCTTCCCACGGAGATCGCTGTGGCAACTGCTGAACCAGTGCCAGTATTTCAGGCAGATTTAAAGTTTCAGTAATGCAAGGAATTTCGCCGGGATTATCAGCCGGGACTTTATCAATGACCGTAATCCGGGTTTCCATCGTCGTCCCGTGTTTGGCATAAGCTTTCCCACTGACCCCAACTGAAAGCACAACTCGCGCAAAATCTTGCCACTTAACGAAAGTTTCTCGCCAAGTTGGGTTAGCAAAAGAGAACCAGTTAGCAGTGATTGTCACCAGCCGCCCGCCATCGCATAATCTTTGTAATGCCGAGTTGATGTGATTCTTTGTTGCGTCGGGATTGCGATCGCTAATCTTGGGAGATGATGAGAATGGCGGATTCATCAGCACAACTGAAGGCTGAGAAATGCGGGCTAAGTAATCGTTGATCTGTTCGGCATTCACAGAGAATAATGGAACGCCAGGGAACAATCGTCGCAGAATCTTCGCTCTGTCGTCGGCTAGCTCGTTGAGCATCAAACTTGCACCTTGAAGTTTAGCAAACTGGGCTAAAATCCCAGTACCAGCTGATGGTTCAAGAATCAGGTCGTTGTTTGTGATTTGTCCTGCTAACGCCACTAAGTACGCTAGTGGTAACGGAGTAGAGAACTGCTGAAGTTTTAGTTGCTCCTCGCTGCGACGGGTATGCGTGGGACAGAGCAATTGAAGTAGTTGCAATTGCTCTAAAGGATTTTCTGATAATCCCTTTTGTCGTAGGTAGAGAATTAGTGCAACCTCAAGGGCTTCGTAAGCATCTTTCCACTGCCACTTGCCCTGTGCCGCAGTTCCGTGAAAGTGGCGATTCATCTGGGCTTGAAGCAATTTTGTGGTTATAGGTCGATATTTGATTAATGATTTAGCAAGTGCTTGAGCAACATTTAATATTGATTGCCCGTAGTCCAGGACTGTTTCTATATCAAAAAGGCAACCTTGTGAAGCGATTAGGCAAACCATGACAACTATATAGAACCCATTTGACATCTTATGAGGTTTTGAATTAAGGTACTCCTCAGCATCTAAAATCTAATACTAATGGCGTACTCCAGCAACCTCACTGATGCAG
>NZ_JACJQM010000011.1:0-153175 GCF_014696655.1 Nostoc sp. FACHB-888
AAGCCATTAACCCGATCTCAAAATCCACAGGTTTCTCTTTTGAAGATAACCTTGTTTACAACGGCAGTTTCAAAAATACTGGAAGCGGTAACATTATTGGGCAAGACCCTTTATTTGTTAACCCAGCAAGCGGTAACTTTGATTTGCAAGCTTTAAGCCCTGCAATTATAGGAGCAACAACATTAGGAATTATTGATTAGATGGCAATAACATTCCCTAGCGATCGCATAGTGAAAGATGTTGTGGATAGGATACGCCAAAGGATTAAAATCCCCAATCCTTACCATATTGGTGAAATATGCATTCTCTTGCCAAAAGATAACCCAGACTTGAGAGGTAAAGCGGGTTATTGGGGCGTAGTCAGTCATGTTAAAGAATACAGTTGTACACTCCAGACAGCAATACCTGCCGCCAATCGTCAGCGCAGAAATGGTTAGCTAGCGCATTCATGTTGATCCAACAGGCTAGCATCGGTGGGACGAAGAGATGTTGGCGTTTGCGCCTCCAATTTATGAAAGAGTCCAAATTTCCACTCCTGTTTCTGTTCCAATATCACCAATTCTTGCACCAGGCTTAATTTCAGCAATTCCCCGCATCATGCTTTCTTGAGTAACTTCAACTAGTTTTTTGGCTACTGCTGATGGGTTGCCAAAGAGAAACATTCTAGAAGTATCACCGTAATAACCGTTTAGAATTGGAGTCACATCGATATTGATGATGTCTCTGTCTTGGAGAATTTGTTTAGAGTTGGGGATTCCATGACAAACAACTTCATTGTCCAGCTTCAAATCAATCTTGTCGAGTAACTTCTGTGCAAACGCCACTGGGGTAAATACCTCCGAAATATTCAAATATTTCTTAATAACTTGCGGATGCTCCACTGCGATTAAACAAACCTTTTAAGGTTAAGTTGGTCGATACCCACCAAATACTGCAAAGCTAAAATTTTTGTACCAGCAATCTACATTTTGAAAACCTGCGGCTTCTAACCAACTAATTTGAACATCGAGGGGTGTCATGCAATCGTATTCCATACGTTTTTGTGCGGTTTTGAGATCCTCCTGTGAAACACCCAAAGCAAGTACAGAATTCAGCCAGTGTTGACGATAGAGTTTTTCTAAATCAGTAGTTTTGCCTAACACCTGATCAGCGTTAACAAACATCCCTCCTGGATTGAGAATATTATAAATTTTTTGATACAGAAGTTTCTTATTATAATCAGGCAAATGGTGAATAGATAAGGCTGATATAACAAGGTCATAGGAATCACCCAAATCAACTTCTACATAGTTACCAATTAAAAGTCGGGGAAACTTCCCCATCTTGCTAAATCGCAACTGAGCTTTTTCTAGCATCTCAAAAGCTAAATCCAGTAAGGTGAATTCTGCATTAGGAAAGACTGATTGAACCATACCTGAGTAAAGTCCAGTACCAGCGCCCAAATCTAAAACTTTCAGGGATGCCTGGCGATTAATTGGAATAATTTCAACTGCTGTTTTATAAAACTCATCAAAACAGGGGATTAAGATGCGGCGTAAGTTATCATAATCTGCGGCAGCGTTATTAAAAGCTTCTTGAATGTTCATTGTTTTAATTTTTAATAAAGGTAATACCTTTTGCTTTAACAGGTTAGATTACTAGAAAGGAATCATACCTAAACCACCTTCTAAACGCAACAAAGCCACCTCTGCTGCATCTACCGATTCAAAAGCATCTGCTAACTCTGCAAATAAGGAAAGGATATCTCCTAGCAAGTAGATCCAGGTTCAGCAACAATTACGGTTGCTGCTGTCGAAATTCCAGAGTTGACAGAGGAAGAACAGCGTGATATGCCTGACGGCATGGCTACGCTTACCGCCTACATCTGACGGGGGGACAAAAAACGTTAGGATGCAGATAAAATAAGCTCCATAGCCCTTAGACTTCGTTGATAATACTTATGCTTATTGCAATTTATTTTTATTAAATCTGTGACTAAATCTTGACATTTTTCAAGACAAGGGACAACCTCCTGATTAGTAATCCGAAGCAAAAAACTGACTTTTGCTTAAAAAGCTAAGTAAACTTTTGTAACCAAAATCCGATACTCGCGTAAAAAAAGTTGCATTAGCAAGAGAAACAAATAGGGGCTGTATCGAAACTACATAGGTTATGAGTATAAAAAACTCCACGCACAAAGGAATAAAGTTTATCGTCGCTTTCGATGAATTCGAGAAAACAAAGCCTGACTTAAAGGATTGAAATGCTTTCGTAGTTTGCAGGAAGCGGTAATTCTGGTTTAATACGACAAAAGTCGTATTAAACCAGATGTAACCAGCAGCTTAGTGATGAAAAGTCATTTTTAAAAGCTTATTCAGTAATTGCAGTGGCTTGAACTATGGTTATTAGCAACCGCATTTTAGAGCAAAACAACTTTCCAATCAGACTGCTACTAGAAAAAGAGTTACAGCATACTAGGTCCGTAATTGTTGATATGGAAGATGCAGTTTTCTGGGTAAAGCCAGATGCGCGGTTTCTCTACGCTAATGATGCAGCGTGTAGTTTGGTGAGATATTCTCGTGAAGAATTACTCTCTATGACTATGCACGACATCAAACCAGACTTTTCGCCAGCAGTCTGGTCAAAGCATTGGAGAACTATTAAAGAGCAGGGCTACCTATATTTTGAATCTTTATATAGAACTAAAGAAGATCATACCTTTCCCGTAGAAATTACTATTATCTATTTGGAATACAACTCTAGGGAATATGGCTGTATCTTGATCCGCAATATCAGTCAACGCCAGCAGGTGTCTATCCTCTTACAAAAGGTTAATGAAGTATTAGACTGCAAAGTCCAACAGCTTACAGCTGAATTAAGAGACGCTAATCAGCAGTTATGCCAGGAGAAAGTTTTGCGCCAGCAGGTAGAGACGGCTTTAAAACAAGAAAAACTACTCACTGAACACAGAGCGCACTTTTTCTCTATGCTTTCTCATGAATTTCGCACTCCGTTAAATATCATCTCACTATCCGCTAGTCTACTGAAACGTCATCTTCATCGGTGGACTGAAGAGAAAAAATTACAATACTTGCAGCGCTTGGAAATGGCAGTTGAACAAATCAGCCAATTGATGGATGAAATTTTCCTCAACGGTAGAGCAGAAACAGGAAAGCTCAAGTTTGAGCCAAAACCACTTAACCCGATTCAACTGTGCACTGAGATATTGGCAGAAATGAATTTGAACGAAAGCAACGCCCCTTGCTTGATGCCAAGAGACCCTTTTGAAATTTTCTCCTGCGAAGAACCACACCACTTGGTACTACCGAGAGAATCCCCCGTCGCGTCTTTTAAGGGAGAAGTTTCGAGCAAAGAAAGCTTCTACTCCAACAACTCTGAACAACAGAAAAACTTCCCAATATCCGCGTTACCAAAGACGCCTCACAAGGCAGTCACCTTAATTAGCCAAGGTGATTGTACAGTCTGCGTAGATCAAAAATTGCTACAGCCTATTCTCAGGAATTTGCTCTCGAATGCGGTCAAGTATTCACCGAGTGATAGCACGATTGATTTAGTAGTTTCTTGCCAGGATGGAAAAGCGATTTTCCAGATTAAGGATCAAGGAATTGGCATTTCTGTAGCAGATCAAAAACGACTATTTAAGCCATTTCATCGCGGTACGAATGTCGGCAATATCCCTGGTAATGGATTGGGATTAGCACTTGTCAAAAAGCTTGTAGATATGCATGGTGGTCAAATTTCAGTTGCCAGCGAGGTTGGGATAGGTACTACATTCACAATTGCCCTGCCAGTGCAGTGACAATCTCTGCAAGCGGACAGCCAGAAAGTCTATGAAAATTCATAATTTATCTGACGCTTAACATCAAGGGGACACTATGACTAAAATTCTAGTGATTGAAGATGAAACCGAAAGCCGAGATATATTTTTAGATAGTTTAGAAGCAGAAGGGTTTGAAGCGATCGCTGCGGAAAATGGTCTTGTTGGTATTCAGCAAGCACAAGAACACTTGCCTGATTTGGTACTGTGCGACATTATGATGCCAGAACTAGATGGTTATGGTGTTTTGAATACATTGCGCCAAAACCCTTTAACGGCAACAATTCCCTTCATTTTTCTCAGCGCCAAATCTTCTAAAACTGAGGTTCGTCAAGGCATGAAATTGGGAGCAGACGACTATCTTACCAAGCCCTCAACAGTAGAGGAATTATTGGAAGCGATCGCAACTCGACTGGAAAAACAAGCAACTGTAAGGAACTGGTACACTGCTCAATCTCAGAGCGTGGAAACATCAAATATCACTGACACCGGAAAAACAGCAGCTTTGCATTTCATCTTTCCGGACTGTCCCCAGTTGAGTAAAGTCTTCGATTTTATTGAAGCGAATTATGATCAATCTATTGGGTTAGATGAGGTAGCCCAAGCTGTTGGTTACTCTCCGGCTTATTTAACTAGCCAGGTAAAACGCTTAACTGGACAAACAGTAAATCGCTGGATTGTCGCTCGTCGTATGGCAGAGGTATGTTTTTTGCTTCGAGAAACTGACCAGTCAGTAAATCAGATCGCAGAGGCGGTGGGCTATCAGACAGAGGGTCATTTCTTTCGTCAGTTTCGTCAATATCACGGAACTACTCCCCAAGCTTGGAGAGAGGCATAGTACAGCAATTCGTAAAGTAAGCGGGCGAGCAGATCGTCCGCTTACTTTACTAGTACAGCTTGGTGTAAATAAGCCACCCATTTGAAATGTCTAAAACCCTTACGCAACAGTAATTACGAATTACACGAAGCGGTACTATAGCAATCCTAAATGAGTTGTAAAAATCGATAGACTAAGATCCCCGACTTCTCAAAGAAGTCGGGGATCTTATTATTCATGAATGATTTAGGACTGCTATAGATAGTGATTGTCGGAATGGTTAAACTAAACGTCCATCTACAAAAAGCTCAAATTCAAAACCAGTTAAACCTCCTAAAGTTCCCGGACGTATTCGCAAAATACACGAATTCCCATTCACGTCAAAACGATGCTCACTGCCTGTGTCAAACAACTTTTGTGACTCTTCTACCAGTTGTCCGTCTACTTTTATGATCCTTTTTCCAGACCAGTATCCGTGATCTAGCTCAACAGTATGTTGACCATCGGAAAGATTAAATGTCCAAACTTTAGTTTTCATACTTAACTCCTTAGTTCTGTCAATAATGCAAATGCGGGTAATTATTGCCACAGTAATACTGAGGGCAGTAAATGTGGATGAACCAACCTTAATAACTCGTAGCCAATACCAGCTTTTCCTAAGAAGAAACCAGGATTGTAAACCTCATCTGGCAGATTTGGGAGTAGTTGAAAACAACCAGATTGGTTTGCCCTGGTTACAACCGAGGCTGCCTGCTTTTGGGCTATTTCTAGTAATTCCGGGCGCGAAAGCTGCCTAGCTGCTATTAGTAGCAACTCAATGTGACCAAAGTTACCGCAGTACAGGTTATCTAATGCTTGTAAGTCTAACTGAGCTGTTATTTGTAAAGCAATTTCAGTCTCTTGGAGAATTTCATCTTGAGCTAAAACTGCTAAATGTTCCAGGCAAGCTATAGCAATGCCGGATGCACCATTACACCAGCCAGTCATAGATGAGAGTGTACCGTTGTCCATACAAGTTGACTTGAAGTCTGGGCAATTGCCTTTTACAGAAAAGACTTTTTGCTCGTAGGCAATAGCTTCCTCAGCAGCTGAGAGAAAGACAAGGTTTTTAGTAGCTATATATAACTGTAGTAATGCGTAGGCAATACCAGCTGCACCATCAAAAAATCCAGTTACTAGCTTCTGATCGCTGTTTGTGCAAGTTTTATAATTGCCATCAGTAGTAATGCAGTTATCTAACAGATGCTTACCCCAAGCAGTCGCCTGCATCAGGGTTGCACGTTCTTGAGTTGCTTTATACAAAGCTAATAAGCTGAGAATAGTTCCAGCACCACCGTTCATAATTCCGAAGCTTTGATGAACAGCAGTTTCATTTAGTGTCATCCAAGAGGCTATTTTTTGGGCATCTTGAATTAGCTCCGCCTCGCCCAAAAATTCGCCGATGCGAACGAAGGTATAAACAATAGATGCTAAACCTTTAACACCACCGATACCCATCTGCTCAGTTAGCTTTTGCTGAGAATCACCATCTGAGCCATATAGAGTTTTGCGTAAGGACTGTAACGAAGCCAAGGCTAAATCACCAAACTCTGCTCTGCCCGTAACGGATGCTAGTGCTGCCAAAAATAGAGATATGCCAGAACAACCATCATATAAACTATAGCCTAGCGGTTGTAGTTGGAACTTTTGCGTCTCAGAGATATATCCCATACCGATCCAAGCGACAGTGCCATTATTGCCACGAATTGCTCGCTGCTGTACTTCTTGAGCGATCGCGATCGCCTGCTGCAACATTGCTGCTTGACTTAAGGGAGTAACTGTGTATTCACACAGTTCGGTGCTTTGTAGTGGCAACGAATGCAGATGCTCGTTGGACAGACATGAGTAGAGTGAACCCTGAATAATGCTAATCTGCTGGGCTAAATCTCCATCATTAAGTTGTTGCAAGCGGGAAATTACATCATCATAACTAGGGCGATTGAGAAACTTATCGATTGTTTGCTCAGGGTTGATGGCTATGGCATCACTGTCTGAATAAGCAGTGAAAAAGGGAATATCTAACTGTTCTAGAGCCTGTTTTTCTGCGGCTAACAGCGCCCAGAAAGGATGTTTATCTTTTGAGGTTAGAAACGCTCTACTTAGAATGTCTAACTCTATACTATGTTCTACACCATCTCGAAGACACTTATGATTCAGGGACTTCTGTAAGACTGAAAAGTAAACGCTAGTGTTACGAAGTACCAGGCGTACTTTCTGGTGAGCAAATGCTGCTATCGGGCTATCAGCCGCTAAGAGCGCTTCTTGATGTTCCATTAAGAACTGGTACATCTGGTGAAAACCATCTATGAGTTCTTTGTGATGGTTATTCAGCGATGCATCAACACCTTCCCCAAAAGGTCGATTTTGTTGTGGTAGCATCTTGGTGTATTCGTGCGCGATCGCCATACCGTCTGTATTTATGTGTTTCCATTTCAGCGCCCGGTAAGGCATTTCTTGTTCGCCAAAACCTCCCAAACCACTCAAATCCAGCCTCAGCCCCTCAGTCTGTCCATAAGGTATAAGTTGCCATCCTGGTAACAGAGCAGTACCAGCTACAGAATCTTGTAAGCGTTCATTTGCTAAAGCTTGAGCCTCAGCATCATCTTTATTCGCCCAAGTGCGGTGATGTAAAAGTGTCTCTAAATCTACGAGGACTGGCTGTTCTCCACAAGCAATTAGGTTCTCACAATGACAGTCTGTTCCTCTTAAGGCATATACGATGCACAACATCATCCCAGCACGCTGATAATAGCGTTTAACTGCCTGTTGGTCTTGACAGGGTATGGCATCCACAAACTCCATCCAGCCGTGACTGGAGCAGTTAATAACCTTAAGCAGCTTGAACAGTAGAGAAACACCTTGTTGGTTAACCCAGGCTAACAACTCAAAATAAGCTTGCTCTAAGCCCAGATTTTTAGGTTTGTAAACCAGCTTTAAGTCTGAGGCAAACTTAACGATAATCACAGAACGTCCGCAATTATGGGGGTCAGAAAGCGCTGAGTCAACAGCAACTACTTGTCCTAGTTCCTCTCCCTGAAAGGTCAGCTGAATTTTGCCCCAATCTGAAGCTAATCTGAGGAGGAATTCAGCTACAGCATCAACCCAAAAATCCATAGCTGTTGCTACCAATCGAGCCAGTACGCTGTATTCTTGGAAGAAAGATAGCAACCCATCGTTAAGCAAGTTTTTAACAAACTTAGTGTACTGCTGCCGAGAAAAATTATCTTGTAGTTGTGCGATCGCTCGAATTAGTGGAGAATCGTTAAAAGAGCGAAAAATTGAAAATTCCAGATCCAAAGGAGAGACACAAAGACCAGTTAACTGTTTTAAAAGACTACGTTCTAGTTGGGTGTGAGCTGCTTTTGATAATAGCTGATAGCTAGAACCAGCTCGCTCAACCAATCTCTTACTTGCTACATCAACAAATGGTAACAGCACTTCTTCAAAAGGAAGTGGCTTTTGGGGATTTAAATACTGACGCTGCTCTAAATCATTCTGATTAGAATCCCAGTCAGCAGCTTGCATCGCCTCCCTCAAAGTTTCTACCCAACTTGGTAGATATCGCTGATCAGCCAAACTGACGCTACCTAAAGCGCGGCGAACAGTACTAATGTCTAAACCATCCCAATCTAAACGCTTTTCAAATTTCTGCTGATTTCCTTTAGCAACAACCTGACACCATTTCTGCGATCGGGAGTTGATTAAATGCTCATCTGCTTCAGACTCATTGGCAACAAATCCCGCGCTCAGACGTTCAGGAATTGTACTAGCTTTTTCGACAATTTTAATTAAGTCTTGCGTAGAAAATTTGTCTTTAAAAACCAGCCTTTCCTGATAAAAATCAATTGATATATCTGATGTCGGAACAATTTCACTAACCATGTTCTCTAACCTGTAGTATTTAAATTGAACAAATGTTGACTTTCAGTTAGATTAATCATATTTATAGACGACTTTCCCAAATCTATCTTGAGCGTTATAGGTGCGATGGAAAAAAGCACCTATCTGTTTACCACTAAATACAGAATCTACGACTACGTTTAGATTACCTGAAACATAATCTTGTATGGCATTTTTGAGATCATCTGTCTGACCAATACAATTACCAATTATTTGCAAATTATTGAGCATGACTGATGACATGAGGCGTGAGCAATTTAAATGTAATGAGGGGATTTTTTGGCCAATGAGGTCAAAATATTGATCGTAAAGTCCACAGGTAATATATCTGCCACCAGTAGCCATCAAATTAACTACTTGTCCCAGATAGAGGTCGAAAAAGGGATCTAACACGCAATCAAATCCACCAATGCCTGAAACAATCTTTTTAAGAGCTTGATTCTCAAGTAAACTGTTAGGCGATCGCTCAATCAAAATAACTTCCTTAACTCCCATTGCTCTGAGTTCTTCCTCAAAACGCATTGAAGTAGTTGTGGCATGGATATTGACACTATGCTTTCTTAATGCATTAATTGCAAACAAGGAAGTATTGGACTTAGCAGCAGTAACTAAAACGTTGGAACCTTTAGTTACATTCAGTTTCCGAATCATGCTATAAGTAGTTTGTGCCCCAATACTAAATGCAGCAGCAACTTCATCAGGCATTTCTTGAGGCACTTTTGTTAACTTTACCTGATGAAACACCTGATATTCTTTTGAGGCATTGTTGGTAGGTATACCTGGGAGTATACCTTTAACTCCTGATTCTGGATAAGCATTATTGTTAATAACCCTATCTCCAATTTGTACCTCTGTTACTTCTGAGCCAATATCAATTACTTCACCAACAAAGTCTGAACAAACGACATAAAAGGAATTATCAGACCCTTTAGTAGTCATTTTAAAAATGAAATTCTTATCACGGTAGTTACAAGAAAAAGCTCTTTTTTTTACTAAAACACTGAAGCGATTCTCTGGAGCATTTCTGTCAAAATGAATATCTCCAGTATGAATCAAACCACAAAATACAGAAATCCCATTCATCTCTATGGTTTCAACAGAATTATAGTTAGATATTGAATTTTTGATTTTGCTACCACAAATTGCAACGTTTCTCATGAGCTTAATTCTCTTAAACGATAGTAATTCAAGCTATTTGCTATTCAATAGTCACAAGTTTCAATTAAAACGTATATAGCAGTCCCAAATCATTTGTCAAAAACTACAAATGACTAATGACAGCCTTAACGAAAAAACTACAACTCAAATAGGATTGCTATAGCTGCTAAACTTTCAAACCAATTTTTGAGTAAATTAGAAGTTTTAAAATGGAGTGACTCTGTAGATACTCGCTGTACAATTTGCTTTTACTATTGTTATTTAGGTAGTAACAATTAGTAGTGGCTTATCGCACTAATTAGGAGTCAAAAATGAGTTCGTAGTCGGTACTTTAGTTCGGGATTTTTCAGCACTTAAGTGCTTATTACCAACCTAAAAAATAACTAACGCAGTTGAGTTCAGAGTAGTTATCACCCCGTCATATCCAAAGTATTTAAAAATTACTTATATATACTTTGCTGTACGGGGTGAAAGCTAAACCCGCATTTCTCACAAGCGGTGCGTAGCTTGCCGCCGTAGGCATCGCTATGACCAAACCTTTATCAGGCTTAGATTTTGAGCGTTTTAGACACTGCATGAATCACAGCAGTATGTGAACGGGGTATTTTATCTCAAGTCTAAATGGCATAAGCGTTTTGGGCTACTCGTTTAAACCTTTGTGAGAAATCCGGGATTATAGCAAAACTAATCTGTAAGAGCTTTACTAAGAGCGTTACTAGCGTAAAAAGCAACACTACCAACCAAAGCAGGTATAACGCCACCAGCGACAGCTTCTAGTTGCGCATCAGATAATTCGACTTCAGATAAGTTAGGACGTATCGGTAGGACAAAGTAGAGGGTAGTAGGATTCTCTTCCAGGACTCTCACATTGACCTCAGAGGGCAGTTGTACACCAAATTCGCGCTCAATCACTGGCTTAGGATTACTTAGCAGTTGCTGCTTATAAGCTTCATCTTTCCAACTTTGAGCAATGATGTGTGCTTCAATATCTTTGCGAGTCCGTTGAGTAGATTGTTCGGTCATTTTTTTTATCTCCTATCAAGGGTTAACAATCAAAATCTGATGACTGATACCAATTCACGAAAATAATGAGATAGATGCGTAGGTTGGGTTGTCTTGCGGTAGCGTAAAGGTACGCAGTGAAACCCAACATTTAGAAGACTTTGAGGTGTTGGGTTTCGTTCCTCAAACGCCACTTCACTCAGGTCGGGAAACCTGCCCAGGTGAGTGGCTCCCCAACCTACATCTGCATCACATTTTTTGTGAAATAGTATTATGCGTGAAGACTTTAGCTATTAGTCTGAGAATTTATTCTCAGGGGGTTATTGCAACTGGTGCAAGTTGAGAGATCAGGACTTACGCAACTGGCATACCTGTCTTCTGATATAAGAGTCAAGGGTCAAAAGTCAAATGATTTTTAACTCTGGACTCTGGACTTTTGACTCTGGACAGCCTAAACGAAAAAATATAACACCTGCGTAAGTCCTAAAGATGACAAATTGAATCAAATTGCTAGCCTTAATCAGACAGATCCTCGATAATTCCTAGTGCTGCTCCCATATTAGCCGCTATCGTTACAGCAAGAGCACCAGGTGTAACGCCACCAGCGACAGCTTCTAGTTGTGCGTCAGATAATTCAGATCCAGATAGATTAGGGCGTATTGGCAGCACAAAATAGAGGGTAGTGGGGTTTTCTTCCAGCACTCTCACATTCACCTCAGCAGGTAGTTGCACGTTAAATTCCCGTGCAATCACTGCTTTAGAATTGCTGAGTAATTCTTGTTTGTAAACCTCATTTTTCCATGCTTGAGCAATGATGTGTGCTTCAATATCTTTACGATTCCTTGAGGAAATTGGTTCAGTCATGTTTTTTATCTCGTATCAAAAGTTAACGACTGGTTCACAAATTTTTAGTGTTCTAATAGTTTCAACTGGCTATACCCTAGAGAAATTTACTTAACCAAGTCAGAGATTTTATCAGCCGCAGCTGAAGCTGCGGATGCTAGTACTCCTATTGCAAAAGTACCAGGTGAGGTACCACCAGCAACAGCCTCTAGTTGCTCGTCAGATAATTCGGCTCCAGACAAGTTAGGACGCACTGGCAGCACGAAGTAAAGAGTGGTAGGGTTCTCCTCTAATACTTGCACTTTGACCTCAGAGGGAAGTTGCACACCAAATTCACGCTCAATCACTGACTTAGGATTATTCAGCAGTTGTTGCTTGTAAGCTTCATCTTTCCAAGATTGGGCGATGATGTGTGCTTCAATATCTTTACGAGTGTGTGAGGTAGTTTGTTCAGTCATGTTTGTGATTTCCTATCAAGAGTTAACAACTGGTTCAGAAATTTTTAGCTCTTAGAGAAATTTAATTAATCAAGCCAGTAACAAATTGGCTAACAATAGGAGCTACTACAGTGCCACCAGCAACAGCCTCTAGTTGCTCGTTAGATAATTCGGATCCAGACGAGTTAGGACGCACTGGCAGCACGAAGTAAAGAGTGGTAGGGTTCTCCTCTAATATTTGCACTTTGACCTCAGAGGGAAGTTGCACACCAAATTCACGCTCAATCACTGACTTAGGATTGTTCAGCAGTTGTTGCTTGTAAGCTTCATCTTTCCAGGTTTGAGCAATGATGTGTGTTTCGATGTCTTTGCGAGTGCGTTGAGAGGGTTGTTCGCTCATGTTTCCTATCTCCTAAATTACAATTTGAGAATTGAAGTCTGATTGAAGGCTATGAACTTGACAAATGGTATGTAATCTTAACCTCTCATGAATTTTCGCCAGCAAGGTAACTAATAGTAGCGGAAACTAGAGCACTCGCCGCTGGTAAGATACCACCAGCGACAGTCTCTAGTTGCTCGTCAGATAATTCGGCTCCAGATAAGTCAGGGCGCATTGGC
This sequence comes from Nostoc sp. FACHB-888, assembly GCF_014696655.1. NCBI lineage: Bacteria > Bacillati > Cyanobacteriota > Cyanophyceae > Nostocales > Nostocaceae > Nostoc > Nostoc sp. FACHB-888. Next base: position 12,632 of record NZ_JACJQM010000011.1, read on the forward strand.
AGCACGAAGTAAAGGTTAGTGGGATTTTCTTCTACTACTTTCACACTGACATTAGCAGGTAGTTGTATGCCAAATTCCCTTTCTATAACTGCCTTGGAATTACTCAACAATTCCTGTTTGTAAGCCTCATCCTTCCAAGATTGGGCGATGATGTGTGCTTCAATATCTTTACGAGTGCGTGGGGTAGATTGTTCGCTCATGTTTTTTCTCCTAAATAGAGTAAAGTTTTCCTGAGTTACTTATTAGACTATTAACTTTAATTTGCACCTCAATTATTATCTGGTGATTATTAACAGCCTTTTTTGTAACGTTCGTCTTTTTACGCTTAAACAATCAGGTTAGGATTGTTGAAGACACAACTATATTAATCCTGTATTTAAAACAATTACTATGCTTTATTTTTAGATGTAACTCACCATTTTTTTGATTCTATGATGATAGGTTTAATCTATTACTTTGCAAATGAATTGAATAATAATTCATAAAGCTAAATTAATGTCAAGAGCAAAAAGATTGAATTTTTAAGAAAATTTCAAGTTTTGAAATTGCAATTAACACCCTCTAGAATGTAGTGTATAGGCTGTATATATGAAGTTATAAGCCAAGAGTTGCTCTATTTGAGCTAACCAGCGATCGCATTCCATAACGTATCTTACAAAACCGAAAAATTGGTTAGTCTGACTGAAAGATTGTGCATTGTGAGCAGAACTTATATTTCCTAAGCTAAGTTGATAGTTCTTAGGTAAATCCTACTCGTGGTGATGCTCTTGATTTTGAGAAAACTTTTTACCAAACTCAAGTTTAGTTAGTGGTAATTGATAACTCAAGCTCCTCTTCAATTGAATGAAGCGATCGCATCCCGCTACACACTAAGCAATACCGAAAAAATGGGAGAAATCTATGTCTATTGAAAGTGCAAAGGCATTCTATTCCAGAATGACTACAGATGAAACGTTCCGATCGCAATTGGAGCAGGCGACTTCTATAGAAGAACGTCAGCAAATCTTGCAAGCTGCTGGTTATGAATTTACTTCCGAAGAATGGGAAGCCGCCAAAGCTCAATTTGAAACGTCAAATGCTAGTAGCGAACTGAGTGACTCGGAATTGCAAGCAGTTAGCGGTGGATTACCGATGGTGCTACCAGTTTATGGTACGCCAGCACTCTATAACCTTGCTGATTAACTGAGTACAGCTAATGGCCAAAAAGGAGAGAAAAACGTATTTTCTCTCCACAACACAGCATCCACATAACTGAATTTATTTCCTAAATGGAGAAAAATGTTGTGTCCAAGAAATACCGCAGAATCAGTTATGCCGTTTGGGAGATTACCTTAAAGTGCAACCTTGCTTGTAACCACTGTGGTTCGAGAGCAGGGCAAGCCCGCACTCAGGAACTTTCTACAGAAGAGGCTTTGGATTTAGTCAAACAGTTGGCTGAAGTAGGGATTAAAGAAGTGACGCTGATTGGCGGGGAAGCGTTTATGCGTCCCGACTGGCTGGAGATTGCTCAAGCCATCACGCAAGCGGGAATGCTCTGTGCCATGACTACAGGAGGCTTTGGCATTTCCCTAGAAACCGCACACCGGATGAAGCAGGCAGGGATTGCCAGTGTCTCTGTTTCTATAGATGGTGGCACAGCAGAAACCCACGATCGCCTACGTGGTAAAAAAGGTTCATGGCAGTCTGCATTCAAAACTATGAGCCACTTCCGAGAAGTTGGCATCTATTTTGGCTGCAATACCCAAATCAACCGCTTATCTGCTCCAGAATTTCCTCTAATTTACGAGCAAATTCGTGATGCAGGTGCTAGGGCTTGGCAGATTCAACTTACGGTTCCTATGGGCAACGCGGCAGACAACGCAGACATTCTCCTCCAGCCGTATGAACTACTAGATCTTTACCCAATGCTTGCCCGTGTGAGCAAGCGGGCTAGCCGTGAAGGAGTCAGGATGCAACCTGGTAATAACATCGGCTACTACGGCCCGTATGAGCGGCTGATGCGCGGAGGTGGGAATGAATGGGGATTTTGGCAAGGGTGCGGTGCAGGGCTGTCTACACTGGGTCTTGAGGCAGATGGGGCGATTAAAGGCTGCCCTTCACTACCGACAGCAGCTTACACTGGCGGTAATATCCGAAACCGCTCTCTACGGGAAATTGTTGAACAGACAGAAGAACTGCGGTTTAACCTTGATGCCGATACTCCCAAAGGAACAGAACACCTGTGGGGATTCTGTAAAACTTGTGAGTATGCTGAACTTTGCCGGGGAGGTTGCACCTGGACGGCGCACGTATTTTTCGATCGCAGGGGGAACAATCCTTATTGCCACCATCGCGCCTTAGAGCAGGCAAAGCGGGGGATGCGAGAGCGAGTTTATCCAAAAGTGCGGGCGCAGGGGCTTCCCTTTGATAACGGGGAATTTGCCCTAATTGAGGAACCTATTGAAGCTCCTTGGCCTGTTGATGACTCACTTCACTTTACTAGCGATCGCATCCAGTGGTCAGATAGCTGGCAGGATGAACCCAAATCTACTTACGCCCTAGCAAGAGGTGTAATATGAGCCAAACAACTAATTCTCCTGCTTTAGAGAAAGAACTACTTCCCAACGAAGGAACCGATGATTTTGAGTCTTTGAATGTTTCAGATGTTCGGTCTCCGATCCTACCGCGTTCTGGTTGGCAAAATCGGCGAGCCTTTTTAAAGGTTCTTGTTAAAGCGAAGCAGTCCCTGGACATGGCAGAAATTACTGCTACTCTCTGGGATTGAGGCAACTGATTTAATAGCCTCTTAAAATGTATGTCTGTTGAAAGCGCACGAGCCTTTTATGAGCGGATAGCCACGGATGAACTGTTGCAAAAGCAACTCCAAAACGCTGCCAGTGATGAGCAACGCCTAGAAATTGTACTAGCTGCTGGCTATACTTTTACACTGCCAGAATGGGAAGCTGCTTTAGCTAAAATCTCAAAGTCAGGTGATAGTATCAGTGATGCAGAGCTAGATGCAATTGCAGGTGGGCTAAAGGTTGCCCCTTACGAACCACCTACCAAGGTATGGTCGAGTTTAGAGCAAATCGGCTCAATTAAACTCTTGCGTCGGTTATTTAACCCCTCTGCCTGGTCTATCAGAACAAAACTCTCGGTAGCACTGCTTGCAGTTGCCCTCATACCGATGAGCTTCACCACCTATCACAACCTCCAAGAGAGCCTCAAGAGTGCAGAGGGCAGCGAATACCGCAAACTGGAACTCTTAGCCACCAGTAACGCTAGTCGCCTCGACCAGCTAATTATCGATATCCAGCGTGTTGCCGTCCAAGTCAGTACTGATAAGGATGTAGTGGGTTTTCTGGCTGCTACTAATCTCCAAAAGCAAACAGCCTTCCGCTCCTCGATGCAACGAACGCTAGATAACGTCTTTCGCTCCAACCCCGACTATGATGTTGTCTACATCATAGATACAAAGGGGCGCTGTCTTGGTGCTACCGACCCCACATTCATTGCTCAAAACTACGCTTTCCGTGAATACTTCCGCTTTAGCATTCAGGGACGCCCTTACGTCTCTAGCATTATAGTTGGTACAACGAGTGGACGAGCAGGCATTTACTTCTCCAATCCTGTACGGTCTGAGGGCGGTAAGATTGTCGGTGTAGCGGTTTTAAAAATCAAGGGAGAAGACATCTGGGCGATTGTAAATGCGTTGCAGGCTGGCTCTCAAAGTTATGCCTTCTTGGTTGACGAGCGTGGCGTAATCATTAGCCATCCTGATAAATCGCTACTTTATCATAGCCTAGTCCCCTTGCCAGCTAACAAACAACAGCAGAGCGAAACCGATAGGCTTTATGGTGTCGATCACATCAAAAGCTTGGACGTTCCAGAGTTGGCAGCTGCGATCGTGGGAGCTAAACAGACAAGTCACACCAGCTATTATTCCCCAATTGAGCAGACGCGCCAAATGATTGGCTTTGCGCCCTTACAAGAGCAACCTTGGGTTTTAGGGGTGAACAAAGCCCACGCACAGTTTGATGCTCCCTTGAATGAACTCATTTGGCAGAACAGCTACAGGTTACTGGCAGTAGGAGCGATCGCAACAATCATCGCCTTGATTTTAGCGCGGAGTATTGCCAAACCGATTCGTGCGCTAACAAAAGCAGCACAATCACTGGTAGAGCAGGATGATTTTGATACTCATCAGTTAACTAAAGTGTCTGATGCGAATGATGATATTGGTCAGCTGGTGCGCGTTTTCCTGCAAATGGCTCAAGAGGTGAAAGCGCGAGAGCGAAAGCTCAAACAGCAAGTGATGGAATTAAACGTTGAAATCGACGAAGCGAAAAAGGTACGTCAGGTAGCTGATATCACACAGACTGATTACTTCCAGGAACTGCAACAAAAAGCCCAAAAAATCAAGGGGCGAATGGCCAAAAATGATGAAACAGAAACCGACTATTTCCAGCAGTTACATCAAAAAGCACAAAATCTTAAAGGTCGCGTTGTAAAAGTAGCTGATTGAAGAAATCCGCAGATAGCAACTATATCAAAGTTTTCACATAGCTAGGGTATGACATTATGTCCAAAATTGTATCTATTCACTCGTTTCGTGGTGGTACGGGCAAATCAAATTTAACTGCTAACTTAGCCGCTACTATTGCACGTCTTGGAAAACGTGTAGGTATTATTGACACCGATATTCAATCACCAGGGATTCATATTATTTTTGGTCTAGACGAGTCAAAGATGAATCGCTCCCTCAATGATTACTTATGGGGGCGCTGTGTAATTAAAGATGCTGCCTACGATGTTAGTCATACTTTAAATGCGGAAGGGGAGACATCTAGAGCAAATGGCAGCCTCTACCTGATTCCTTCCAGTATTAAGGCAGGGGAAATTTCCCGTATTTTGCGCGAGGGTTATGACGTAGGCAAACTCAACGAAGGCTTTGAGGATTTAATCCGCTATCTCAACCTGGACTATTTGTTGATTGATACTCACCCTGGTTTGAATGAAGAAACCTTACTAGCGATCGCTATTTCTGATATCTTAGTCGTCATCCTGCGTCCAGACCGCCAAGACTTCCAGGGTACTGCGGTAACGGTGGAGGTGGCGAAAAAATTAAAGGTGGACAAAATGTTGCTGGTAATTAATAAGGTGCTACCAGCAATGGATTTCAACGCTCTCCAAGAACAAATGGAAACAATCTACAACATTCCAGTGGCTGGTATTGTGCCTCTTTCTGAAGAGATAATTCAGTTAGCCAGCAGTGGTTTGTTTTGCCTGCGTTACGCTGACCATCCATTTAGCCAGACGGTGCAAGAAATTGCTCGGCAGATTGTAGATAAAGTTGAGTTAAAAGAGGCATTGGTGGGAGGCGATCGCTCTTGAGCAATCAACACCAACTTCGTGCTAATGTACTTGCCTCCTATGGTGCTACTGCAAGGGAGACAGAAGAATTGCTTGCCTACAATCAAAACATTTTTGATCGCAGTTTTTCAAGACTCCCCGCCAAGTTTCCGCTTCCACCCGAACCCCATGTAGCCGCCTGGGAAGAATACGCCACTTTGGCTCAAGAGGTAGGAGTCTTTCAAGCTTTATCAACCAAGTTGGTACAGTTAAAGTTCCCCATACTCGAAGGCATCAGCCAAACAGAGACATACCGCTTTGCTACTCGTAAGGGTATTCCAGTGGATGGGATGATTGAGGCGACTGGTTTGATTTTGCAGCAACCTGAACAACTCCAGTTGATGCTACATCAAAGCTTGGCTGGAGTTATCCCGGTTTTGCTCACCAGAAACCGAGAAGATTTTGTTTCTTTGGTACAGGCGCTAACAATGCGGAATGAACCTAAGCCAGTCCCCGCTTCTATGGGAGCTTGCATAGTTACTGGTTTCAACAACTGGGATCGGGTTCGCCAATATCGCCAACAATGGTCAGTGAAAAATTTTGGTAACTGCTCCGAAAGTAGTTGGTTAGAAGAATTTGGGCGACTAATCCCGCAAAAGCAGCTCTATCAAGATCGGTTGATTATTTTGAGTGACGGTTTTTATAGCAATGTTTCAGCCAGCGACATCGGACTTTCGGAAGTAGAATGGCGGCGTATTTCCCTAAATATTCGGCTAGAACATGAATGTACTCACTACTTCACACACCGCTTATTTGGCTCAATGCGGAATAATCTACTCGACGAATTGATTGCCGACTACAGAGGTATTGTGGCAGCTATCGGACACTATCGGGCTGATTGGTTTTTGCGTTTTCTGGGGCTAGAGTCATTTCCAGATTACCGAGAAGGAGGCAGATTGCAAAATTATCGAGGTCAACCGCCGCTTTCAAAGGGCGCATTTAAGATTCTGCAAGCATTAGTGAAGTCTGCTGCTGAGAATTTGGAACGCTTTGATGCTGAACATGGAGGTGGGTTAAGAACTCTTAATAGTCAACCGATTATGTTAATAGCTTTAACTTATTTGACATTAGAAGAATTGGCTGACTCTCAGGCGCATTCGTATATCCAAAAAATTCTAGACCAATGACTGACAACTCTCACAAAGAGGCAAGCGGAGCATCCAGAAACTGAACTTAAATTTATATGAGTTATGACAGAAGTTCTACTTAAAGAATTGAATAATAGCGACATCAATTGGATGATCGCTACGGGTCAAAAAAAGGAAATACCTGCTGGCACTATCCTTGTGCAGCAAGGAAAAGCCCTGGATACCCTACACATAATACTTGATGGAACATTCACAATTACTGTTTCGCAAGCTACAAACAATCCTCTCGATCGAGCTTTTGCAGCGATGGAGGATAGCGAAACATTAGGACGAGAGATTGCACGGGTTTCAAGTGGTGAGATAATAGGAGAAATCCCGTTTATTAATGTCCGTCCATCTGCTACCACTGTTGAAGCAGCTGAAAAGTCAGTGGTAATATCGATTTCTCAGCAGCAATTGAGGGCAAAATTGCAGCAGGATATTGGTTTTGCTTGCCGATTTTATCGAGCGATCGCTATTCTACTTGCAAACAGAATCACTCAACTTGGTCATAGCAAACTTGTTAAGAGCAATACGCTCAGAGATATGCTGTTTGTTTTGGAACAATTGCATGATAGTGACATCGATTGGATGATTGCTACAGGAAGCAGCCAAAAAATTGCCGCTAACACAGTACTCATCCGTGAGGGAGGGCCTGTGGATGCGCTATATATCCTCCTAGATGGAACAATGACAGTTTCTGTTTCTGAGGATGAACGCAATCCTTTAACTCGTGCCTTTGCAGCTTTAGAGGGTGACGAAACTACAAGCAGAGAGATAGCAAGATTATCTAAGGGCGAAATCGTTGGAGAAACAGCTTTCATTGATACCCGTTTACCCTTTGCAACTATCAGGTCTACCGGAGACTCGCTTGTATTGTCAATTCCTCGACAACAATTAGCAGCAAAATTACAACAGGATATAGGTTTTGCTTCTCGATTTTATCGGGTGATTGCTACCTTGCTTGCAAATCGATTACAGGAAATGTTCAGTCGGTTTGGTTATGGTAGACGCATTTATAGCAAAGGTCAATCATTGGATGAAAATGTTGAATATGAAGATGAACTGGATTCTAATATTTTAGATAGTATGGCACTGGCTGGAACAAGATTTGATTGGATGTTAAGCCGTTTAAGAAAAAATTAGATTTATTTCGATACTGATAACTGTTTTAACAGTGCTGTCTGTTTGTCACATCTCCTCAAGATGCACACTATGAAAATCGACCGATTGCAGGAACTTAAGCAAAAACTGACGGACGGCAGCGATGTCTACGACGGGCTACGCCTACGCAATTGAGATTCACTCTTTAATGTATAGTCAAAGGAATCCCGTTATCTTTGGGTTTTAGTTTGAGAATAAAGGGAACAGCTTTCAATACCCAATCGGATACGGGTGTATAATTAGCAGCTTCTTCTCCAAAGCTAATAGAGAGCATATCTGTATGAATAATCCCTGGATTGAGAGGTATAGCTGCCATACCAGTCGGCAATTCTTGCGCCAAAGAACGAGTTAATCCTTCTATTGCCCACTTGGAAGCACAGTATGGTGCAACTTGGGCTGAAGTAGAACGTCCCCAGCCAGAACTAAAGTTAACAATAATACCCCGTTTGTTTTTCACCATTGCTGGTACAAAATGGCGAATTATATTCACTACTCCTTTGATATTGATATCTATTAAATCAGAAAATTCTTCGGAGGGAATTTCCCACAAAGGTGCTGGGTAATTAGTAATTGCCGCATTATTAATCACTATATCTGGCGGTGCATATTTGTGAAGTACGTCTTGGGCCCATTTTTTTACAAGCTGTTCATTTGCCACGTCTACAGATGTGAAATCATTGGGCGCACTAAACTTTTGGCGTATTTTATCGATAGCGTCTGATGAACGGGCGCAACCAATAACAGTATGTCCTTGTTGAATAAAACCCTCGGTCATGGCATAACCTAGACCTTTGCTTATGCCTGTAATCAAGATGAGTTTAGTCATATTTTTCTGTCATAATCTTCTACAAGAGTATCTAAAATTCTATCCGTTGTTATTAAAAAAATAAATCTAAAAAAATGCTAGTTTTATCAAAAAAAAGTAGATTGTTTTCAGAAATTTTACTACTTACACTTTTAAATAGAACAGGTACTAATGACGAAACAGAAAATAACTCTCCTAAAAAACTCATTAAACCTGGAATTGATTGAATACAAGGAGAAATAAAAGTGGAAAATATTTAATGTAAGCCATTTAACTTCAGCACCAACGGTAGCCTTTGATGAGGAATTCAGACCCGCCACCAAATTTTCCCAGTCCTCAGTTTAAGCACAAGTGATTGTCGAGGAATCCTAAATGGTCGAACAAAAGCAAAATTTATTCCGAAAAGAGTCATTAGAGCGTTTATCTTCACCTGAAAGACTAGACCAATTAATGCAGGTAGTCAGCCCTAAAAGCTGGCTGCCTCTAACAGCTTTGGGTTCCTTGGTAGCAGTCGCTGTAGTCTGGAGTATCTATGGACGGATTCCCATCACTGTAGAAGGTCAAGGGGTACTAATTTATCCACGCAACGTTTTGCCGTTGCAATCCAAAGGTGCAGGGCAGTTACTGGCTCTAAATGTCAATCCTGGAGATGTGGTCAAGAAGGGAGATGTACTGGCAACAGTTGACCAAGTTGACCTGCGTAAGCAATTACAACTAGCACGAGCTAAACTAGCCCAACTGGAGGATCAGGATCGCAACGCTAGTTTGTTACAAGGGCAGCGTCAGCAACTTGACACAAAAGCAATCCAAGAGCAACGCTTAACTCTTGAGCAAAGACTCAAGATTGTACAGGATTTGACACCCGTGTTGAGGGAGAAAGGGCTAGTGTCAATCGGGCGCGATCGCCTAAACCTACAGCGACGCTTACAAACACTCCAAGGGCTGCTTCCTACTCATAAAAAGAGATTAGAAAATCGCCAGAAGCTTTTAAAAGAAGGCGCAATTCCTGATGATGTAGTATTAGAAGCGCGGCAACAATACGACAATGCGCGTGCAAGCATCGATGAAGCACAATCTCAGTTGAAGCAACTAGACCTGAAAGAAGCAGATGCACAACAGCAATATCTCTCAAATCTGAACGAAATCAAAAACATCCAAGCTCAGTTGCAAGAACAAAATAGTAAAGTAGCTACTCTAGCTCAAGAAGACCTGCAAACTGCAACTACCCGCAAAAATGAGATTCAAGAAGTCAAGCGAGAGATTGCCAAACTGGAACAGCAGTTAGGCAATAACAGCCAGATTATCTCTCAACACTCAGGGCGTATTCTCGAAATCACTGTGACAACGGGGCAGGTGGTTGATGCTGGAACCCGTTTAGGGAGCATAGATGCAGAAAATCCATCTAGCAAAATGGTTGGCATTACCTATTTTCCGGTTGGAGAGGGTAAGAAAATTCAACCAGGTATGACGCTGCAAATTACACCCCAAACCGTGAAACGGGAACGCTTTGGCGGTATTGTCGGTAAGATTACCACTGTCTCACCATTTCCCATTACCAGAGAAGCAGCCGCTAGTGTAGTGGGTAATCCTGAAGTGGTTGCAGGTTTGGTGGGGGAAAAGCAAGAGGCACTTATTCAAGTATTTGCTGACTTGGAGCCAGATTCTACCACCTTTAGCGGCTACAAGTGGTCTTCTTCTGATGGGCCGCAGCTGAAAATCTCTTCCGGAACGACTACATCTGTGCGAGTCAAGGTAGAAGAGCGATCGCCGATTACGTTTGTTTTACCTATTATGAGGTCTGTCAGTGGTATCTACTAATCCATCATTAGTGGCACCGATTAATCCTTTGCAGTACCTGCAAAACCTGCTGGAAAATCCAGGTAAGCGGGTAAAGACACCCACGCTTTTGCAAATGGAGGCAGTAGAATGTGGTGCCGCAGCTTTAGGAATTATTTTGGGTTACTATGGTCGGATTGTGCCTTTGCCAGAACTGCGTGGGGAGTGTGGAGTCTCCCGCGATGGCAGCAAAGCTTCTAACGTCCTCAAAGCTGCCAGAAGCTATGGACTCCTTGCAAAAGGCTTTAAAAAGGAACTGGATCAACTTCTAGACCTCAGCCCTCCCTATATTGTGTTCTGGAACTTCAACCACTTCTTAGTAGTAGAGGGATTTAGTTCTAGTTGGGTTTATCTTAATGACCCAGGCACTGGGCCGCGAAAGGTGTCCCGACAGGAATTTGACGAGGGGTATACCGGAGTGGTGCTGGTTATGGAACCAGGGGCGGAGTTTGAAAAAGGGGGACGTAAACCTAGCCTGATTTTATCGCTGTGGTCACGGCTAAAGAGTGCTACTGGTGTCTTAATTTACTGTCTGCTGGCAGGATTTTTGTTAACACTCGTCGGGCTGGCAGTACCAGTATTTAGTCAAGTGTTTGTAGACGAAATCCTGGTACAAGGACGGCAGCACTGGTTGCGTCCGTTGTTATTGGCGATGGCGATCGCAGCAGTCCTCCAAGGAGTATTAACCCTACTGCGGTTGCGATATCTGCGTCGCTTGAAAGTCAAGCTGTCTGTGGGAATGTCCAGCCGTTTTCTGTGGCACATCCTGCGCTTACCAGTTAGCTTCTACGCCCAACGGTTTGCAGGTGAAATTAGTAACCGCACCAGTCTCAACGACCAAGTTGCTGATGTGCTTTCGGGGCGATTGGCGACTACAGTCATTGATGCGGTGATGGTAATTTTTTACGCTTTAGTCATGCTCCAATATGACTGGGTACTGACTTTATTGGTAGCTAGTTTTGCTACTGTGAATGTCTTAACCTTGCAGTGGATCTCCCGTCAGCGCGTCGATGCTAATCAGCGATTAATTCAAGAGTATGGTAAAGCTGCCGGCGCATCCATAGCGGCTCTCCAAAGTATAGAAACTCTCAAAGCATCAGGGTTAGAATCAGATTTCTTTTCGCGATGGTCAGGGTATTACACCAAGGCGATCAATTCTCAGCAAGAACTGGGGGTGACAAACCAGACTTTCTCAATATTACCTACACTTTTGTCTTCGCTCTCATCAATGGCTTTATTAGTTGTAGGTGGTTTACGAGTCATGGATGGACACCTCAGCATCGGAATGCTGATAGCCTTTCAAGCATTAATGCAGAGCTTTTTGCTACCTGTTAATAATCTTGTGAACTTCGGTAGTACCCTCCAGGAAATGGAGGGCAATTTGATTCGCCTAGATGATGTGTTAGATAACCCAATTGATGAGGCAGGGGAGCAGGGGAGTAGGGGAGCAGGGGGAGCAGGGAGCAGGGAGCAGGGAGCAGGGGGAGAAAAAATCTTTTTATCTGACTCATCTTTTCTGCCTAGATTACAAGGGTATGTCGAACTAGAGAATGTGACATTTGGCTATAGCCGTTTAGATCCGCCTTTGATTGAAAACTTTAGCCTCTCGGTCAAGCCTGGACAACGAGTAGCTTTAGTAGGCGGGAGCGGCTCTGGCAAGTCTACTGTTGCCAAACTGGTAAGCGGACTCTACGAACCTTGGGAGGGAGAAATTTGCTTTGATGGTCAACCTAGAAACCAGATTCCGCAATCGATATTAACTAACTCCGTCGCTTTGGTGGAGCAGGATATTTTGATGTTTGGCGGAACTGTCCGAGAAAACCTGACTTTATGGGATACCACAGTACCAGATAAAAATCTAGTGCGGGCTAGTAAGGATGCTGCTATTGATGATGTAATTTTCTCCATGTCTGGCGGATTTGATGCAGAACTAATTGAAGGAGCCGCTAATTTAAGTGGAGGTCAACGACAGCGATTAGAAATAGCCCGCGCTTTAGTTAACAATCCCTCAATCCTGATTATGGATGAAGCTACTAGCGCCCTAGATTCGGAGACGGAAAAAATTATTGACCAAAATCTGCGGCGACGTGGGTGTACCTGCCTAATTGTTGCACACCGATTAAGCACGATCCGCGATTGTGATGAAATCATCGTCCTTGAACGTGGAAAAGTAGTGCAACGAGGCACTCACGAGGAATTGTGGCAAGTAGAGGGGGTGTACTCACGGTTAATCAGTAGTGAAGAGGGAGCTTAATTATGGTCATCAACCAAGTTAGGATCAAAGACTTTGAGGGGCAACTGTACACCCTTAAAGGAAATGAACCAATACTGCTAGACGACCCACAGACCATTTGGGTGGTGCAGTCCGGCTCTGTAGCGTTGTTTGCTGTCACAATTAAAAATGGCATCACGGAAGGAACTCGCCGTTATTTGTTCACTCTTCATCCCGAAGAAGCACTTTTCGGAACAGCTTCTGACTGTATTCATCAGCACCGCCAACTTTTAGCAGTGCCGATGGGAGAAACAGAATTGCTGAAGGTAGAGCGAGAATACTTTGAGGAGTTAGTTGTTGATGGGGATACTAGAATAGTTTCTTTGGTGGAGGGTTGGGTCGAGCAAATCAACACTACACTTTCCCATATCGCCAGCCCAGCAATTCAAGTCCAGGCAGCAGGAGAAGCGCGATTTTCTCTAATTGATGGTCAAACTCTCCAGCCGGAACCCCAGGCGATCACCTGGGTACAAATTCAGCAAGGAAATGTCCGATGGATGGGGCTTGAGGAACTAACTCTAGATCCGACATCGGGAATTTTCCCCCTCAGCGATGGTATATGGTTACAAGCTGTGGGGGAGGTTCAGCTTGCCACGGCTTCCACAAGCGCTATCCGCAACGCAGATATCCTGCTTGAGGGACTTTCCCAGTTTCATACTCAACTGCTGGAATATATCAACTTCGTAGAACAACAGGAAACCCAAGAAGAACTACAACGGCTGAGTGATCGGGAACGTCTCAATCGTCAGGTGACAGCAGAAGCTCTAGGCGAACTAGCATCTTCTTTAGGAACTCAAGAAGCAACTTTTTTCCTGCAAGGTGCGCCGTTGTTAGTTGTTGCTGGTGCTGTGGGCAGGTGTTTAGGTGTAAAAATTCGCTCCCCAGCTAAGTCAGAGAACCTCAAGCGGGTGAAGGAGCCATTGGAGGCAATTGTTAGAGCTTCGCGGTTAAGGATGCGACAGATTTTGTTGCGGGATAACTGGTGGGAAAAGGACTGTGGCCCTTTGGTTGCCTACACCCAAGAGGATAACCGACCAGTGGCACTTCTGCCCGTTTCTGTCACTCGCTACGAAATCTTTGATCCTAGCGTTGGCACTCGTCATCCTGTAGATGCCCTTATTGCTTCTACACTAGCGCCCGTTGCTTATATGTTTTATCGGTCTTTGCCCGATAAAGTTCTCAACGCTAGCGATTTATTTCGGTTCGCGCTTAAGAATCGTGGCAGAGATATACTAATCGTTTTTTTGACTGGGATTGCCGCGACACTGCTGGGAATGCTCACACCCCACGCCACTGCCATTTTAATTGACAACGCCATTCCAGATAGCGATCGCGGATTATTACTACAAGTTGGTTTGGGGTTGCTGGTTGCAGCTTTTGGGATGGCAGTATTTCGGCTGGCTCAAGGATTTGCCCTCTTGCGGGTGGAAACTATTTCCGATGCCTCCACCCAAGCTGCTGTGTGGGATCGGCTGCTAAACTTGCCAGTATCGTTTTTTCGCCAGTACACCACAGGGGATCTTCAGTCTCGTGTGACATCGATTAGTACAATCCGTCGCCTACTAAGTGGCACAACCCTGATTACTCTAATCACTGGTTTGTTCTCATTATTAAACTTAGGACTTTTGTTTTACTACAGCTGGAAATTAGCTTTAGTTGCTGTGGCTGTAGCAGTAGTTGTGATCGCTGTCACTACACTTTCTGGTATGCTGCTCGTCCGCAAAGTTCGCCCACTGCTGGAAATAAAGGGAAATATCTTTGGGCAGACAGTACAACTAATCAATGGTATTTCTAAACTGCGTGTGGCTGGGGCCCAAGAGCGCGGTTTCGCCTCTTGGAGTAAAAACTACAGTCGGCAAATAAAACTGGAACTTAGCACCCAGAATGTTGAAGACGGTGTTGCCCTTTTCAATACAGTGATGCCCACGGTAACTTCTGGCATTCTGTTTTGGTTTACCATCCAACAGCTTCAGGAGGCTCAGACGACAGGTGCGATCGGACTAACAATTGGGACTTTCCTAGCTTTTAACAGTGCTTTTAGTACTTTTATTAAAGGTGCTACAGACGTAAGTAATACAGTTACAGGCGCTTTGCAAGTTGTTCCTCAGTGGAAACGCGCTCAACCAATTTTAGAAACTATACCAGAAGTGGATCTGGGCAAAGCCGATCCTGGTCAGCTTATGGGCAAAATCGCTGTAGATCATGTCACATTCCGCTACCGACAAGATAGCCCTCTGATCCTAGATGATGTGAGTTTGTATGCCGAGCCTGGGGAGTTTATTGCACTTGTAGGCGGTTCTGGGAGCGGTAAATCTACTATATTTAGATTGCTATTGGGGTTTGAGACTCCTGAAGATGGCACTATCTATTATGATGGTCAAGATTTGTCTGGCTTGGATGTTGAGGCAGTGCGCCGACAGTTAGGTGTCGTTCTGCAAAATGGCCGGATTATGTCAGCTTCTATTTTCGATAATATTGCTAGCGGCGCTGGGATCACACTCGATGAAGCTTGGGAGGCAGCGCGGATGTCTGGCTTTGCTGACGATGTTGCAGCCATGCCAATGCAAATGCATACTGTGATTAGTGAAGGAGGTGGCAATCTCTCTGGAGGGCAACGACAACGATTATTGATTGCTCGCGCTTTGGCATTAAAACCCCGCATTTTATTATTCGATGAAGCTACCAGTGCGCTAGATAATAGAACCCAGGCGATTGTCAGTGAAAGCTTGGATAAGTTACAAGTTACCAGGATAGTTATTGCTCATCGACTTAGTACAATCCGTAATGCTAACCGTATTTATGTACTTCGAGCAGGTAGAGTTGTACAACAGGGAACTTTTCAAGAGCTAGCTGCTGTTGAAGGGCTGTTTGCCCAGTTAATGGCTCGGCAAATGGCGTAATTACTTGAGATTTATGAATAATACGATTCCCCTACACCCCACAAGACAATCGCACACCACAGACTTATACCCGCTTCTAAAGTTAACCCAAACCTGCCACTTGCCTAAATACCCATTCCAGTAAGGCTCACCGTCAGTAAGGCATCATGTAAAAATAAGTTGTACAAATTTAATTTGGAATAAGCTGTTAGCCTTACTTTCCAATCAAAAGTGTTCAAGTTATTTTTGCGCGACTCCTAACACCGACAGCCTCACCAACTGTGGGGGTTGGGTTATTTATTGATGGGGCGGTTGATTCTATAGCACACTTCAAGAGAAGCATTATTAATTAATTGAGGCAGCAAAAGCGATCGCTTACTCTAATTCTCCCCTAGTTCTCCCCGATCACACTTTAATCTTAAAAGTCTAGAAGACTTAAGGCTCTAGGCGCTTTCAGTAGAGAGGAGAACAATGCAACTAAAACATAGCCACATCTTTCGCCCAGAAGCCCTAGATCGCTTATCTTCACCAGAACAACTAGATCAAGCAATCCAAGTTGTCAAACCTCAAGCTTGGTTAACTTTATCTACTTTGAGTTTTGTGGTTGCTGTGGCTGGTGTCTGGAGTGTGTTTGGTAGAATTCCTCTCACTGTCACAGGTCAAGGTATATTGATTAAGCCGCACCATATTGTGGAATTTCAAGCACCCAGTTCTGGCCCATTACTAACTTTAAAGGTCAAGGCAGGGGATATTATTAAACAAGGTGATGTACTAGGGATAATCGACCAATCAGCACTGAAGCAGCAACTACAACAAGAGCAAGTAAAGTTGCAACAGTTGCAAACCCAGAATCAAGAAACTGACAGGCTACAAAAGCTGCTGATTGACCAACAAATTATCACTCTTGGACAGCAAAAATTGGATTTAGAAAATAATCTGCATCGAGAGCAAAGTGCGCCCAAGTTACGCGATCAGACACTGAGAGCGATCGCTCAAAAACGTCAAAGCATTAATTCCCGCAAACAACAAATTAATTACTTACTCAAAACTCTTAAAGGACGGGTTGATAACCGTCGTCAGCTTTTTGAGCAGCATGTCATCAGCCAAGATATGCTGGTGCAAGCTGAACAGGAATATTTTAATACTCAAAGCGAACTATCAAATATTGACGTGCAACTGAAGGATCTTGAAATTCAAGAAACCACCACGCAACGAGAATATCTGGAAAATCTTAATAGAATTGACGAAATTAAAACCAAAATTAAAGATATCAATAGTCAAAATACTAAACTACGCGAACAAGACCTGAAGCAATCAATTGACAAAACTAATCAAATTCAGGAAATAAAGCGCCGTATTGCCCAATTAGAATTGCAACTATCTCAAGAAAGTAGAATCATTAGCAAATACAATGGTCATATTTTAGAAGTAAGTGTTGTTCCTGGTCAAATGATGAATCCGGGTATTCGCTTGGGTTCAATTGAAGCTGAACAGCCAAATTCAAAACTTGTGAGTCTTGTTTACTTTGCTAATAAAGATGGTAAGCAAATCAAGCCAGGAATGGCTGTACAAGTAACTCCCAGCTTTGCCAAACGTGAACGCGAAGGTGGCATTGTCGGAACGATCGCAGATATTTCTTCATTTCCGGTAACTACACAAGATATTACAGCGATCGTTGGTAACAAAGAAATAGCCGCCAGTCTCGCGGGTAAAAGTGAAGGCCAGGTGCAAGCTTTTGTCCAACTCCAAGAAAACCCGACTTCAATCAGTGGCTACAAATGGTCATCATCTGATGGCCCAGCCTTAAAAATATCTTCCGGCACAACTACCTCTGTTCAAGTCAAAGTCGGAGAAAAAGCACCTATTTCTTATATTATTCCTATGCTACGCTCTTGGACGGGGATTTATTGAATTGGGGATTAGGGACTAGGGATTGGGGTTAAAACTTGAAGGTTCACCCTCAGAAGCTCAACTTCCACCCTCAGAAGCTCAACTTCCATCCTCAGAAGCTCAACGTCTAAGTTTTAACTTTCCCTTTCCCCATGTCCAATACCCAATCCTCAATTCCAAAATTTAAACCGCATCGTGTTCGTACTTCTACACTTTTACAAATGGAAGCGGTGGAATGTGGTGCAGCTGCTTTAGGAATAATTCTTAGCTATTACGGACGGATTGTGCCACTGGCTAAATTGCGTGAAGAATGTGGTGTCTCACGGGATGGAAGTAAAGCTTTTAATATCCTCAAAGCTGCCAAAAACTATGGACTCAATGCTAAAGGTTTAAAACTGTCTCTAGAAAAAGTGACAACTACCCGTCTTCCTTACATTGCTTTTTGGAATTTTAACCATTTTCTTGTGGTAGAAGGATATAGCAAAAAACGCGTCTACCTCAACGATCCTGCTAATGGTAAAAGAACAGTGAGTTGGGAAGAGTTTGATCGCGCATACACGGGTGTTGTGCTGGTGATGGAACCAGGAGCAGACTTTCAGAGGGGAGGCAAAAAAAATCACATTGTCTCAGCTTTAAGTAACCGCTTACAAAACTCATGGGGTACTATTTTATTTTGTTTGCTAGCGGGCTTATTGCTAACATTGCCTCGATTAGCTGTGCCAGCATTTTCTCAGGTATTTCTCGATGAGATTTTAATTCAAGACCGACAAGATTGGTTACGACCTTTACTGTTAGGAATGCTGATCACTACTTTATTGCGGGCGTTTCTGGCTAGACTGCGGCTTACCTACCTGCGCCGATTGATGGTGAAGTTGTCAGTCAGTATGTCAGGACAGTTTCTTTGGCATATCTTGCGATTACCCATCGGGTTTTATGCCCAACGCTTTGCTGGAGAAATTAGTAGTCGGATGCAACTAAATGACAAGGTTGCGGAAATACTTTCAGGGCGTTTAGCAACCACTGTAATTGATACAGTAATGATGGTCTTCTACCTGCTGATTATGATTCAGTACGATCGCTTGCTGAGTGCGATCGCAGTCAGCTTTGCTGCTATCAACATTCTTGCTCTCCTATTTTTATCGCAAACTCGCGTCGATGCCAATATGCGGCTGGCTCAAGAACATGGCAAGGTAGCTGGGGTAGCGGTTAGTGGTATCCAAACAATAGAAACAGTCAAAGCTTCTGGACTGGAGTCAGATTTATTTGCTCGGTTTGCCGGTTATTATGCTAAAGCAGTTAACGCCGAACAGCAATTAGGTTTACAAACTCAAATTATCACTACGTTACCGACGATTTTAACAGCCCTGACCACAGCTTTTATATTGCTAGTTGGTGGTTTACAGGTAATGAATGGAAGTCTTAGTATTGGGATGCTGGTTGCCTACCAAAGTTTAACGCAAAGCTTCTTAGAACCAGTTAATAGCCTCGTCAATTTTGGCAGTACTTTGCAAGATTTAGAAGCTGACTTAAACCGCCTTGATGATGTGCTTCAAAATTCCGTTGATTCGGAAGTGGAGGAGAGCAGGCGGGGAGGGGGAGCAGGGGGAGCAGGGGAGGCAGGGGGAGCTAGGAGAGAAATTACTTCTTCATCTCTCTGGCAATTACAGGGTAACGTTGAGTTACGAAATATCACCTTTGGCTACAGTCCTATAGAACCTCCGTTAATTGAGAATTTGAGCTTGAGTGTCAAGCCAGGGCAAAGGATAGGGCTGGTGGGGGGAAGTGGTTCTGGTAAATCTACAATTGCCAAATTAATTTGCGGTCTTTATCAGCCTTGGGAAGGGGAAATCTGCTTTGATGGTGTAGAGCGATCGCAGATTAAACGCTCTGTCCTTGCTCATTGTTTGGCAATGGTTGAACAGGATATCTTTTTATTTGCAGGGACTGTGCGAGAAAATATCACTCTTTGGGACTCTACTATGCCAGAAGCTGATTTGGTGCAAGCTTGCCAAGATGCAGCTATTCATGATGCGATCGCATCTATGCCTGGAAAATATGACTTTGAGTTGATTGAGGGCGGCATGAATATTAGCGGTGGACAACGCCAACGTTTAGAAATTGCCCGCGCTTTGGTGAGAAATCCCGCAGTATTAGTACTTGATGAAGCAACAAGCGCTCTAGATGCCCAAACAGAACTGATTATTAATCGCAATTTACAACAGCGTGGTTGTTCCTGTATTGTAGTAGCCCACCGCCTCAGCACAATTCGCGATTGTGATGAAATTATTGTGCTAGAGCAAGGTAAAATCGTGCAGCGTGGCACTCATGAGGAATTATGGCAGCAAGGCGGAACTTATGTCCGCTTACTTCACGCGGTAGAGGCATAGTTGAGTAATGAATAGCCCGCAGGTGAATCCTTCTTCTAAACTTTACTCCTTTCAAGCAAACGAATCAGTACTGTTGAATGACTCCGAAAGATTCTGGATAGTGCAGTCTGGAACATTGGCGGTGTTTGCGACTAGAGTTAAGAACAGTTTACCAAAGGAACATCGCCGCTATCTATTTCATGTCAGCGCTGGTGAAGCCTTGTTTAGTGCAGTGTTATTACCGGAAGTAGTTGCACAAAGCCAATGGAGTTTTGTCGCGATCGCAATTGAACCCACTCAATTATGCCAGATATCAATGGTTGATTTGGTTCAGGGAATTGCGGCGGCTGACTCGCAAACCATAGAACTTTTAGAAGGTTGGGTAAATCATTTAGGGCAATCTCTTAACGTCCAGCAAACAGTTTTGGCTACACCATTAAACCAAGTGTCGGCATTTGAGCGGGATTTTTCATTATCGCCTGGTGAAACGCTACAGTGGAGGCAACAAACACTCCGATGGCTGAAGTTACAGCAAGGCAATACTCACTGGATGGGAGTTGAGGAACTAACCTTGAATTCCACCTCACCAGCATTTCCAATCACCAATGCGATGTGGCTGGAGGCAGAAAATGCGGTTATCGGAGAGATGTTGTCAACGGCAGATTTAAAAAATT
This sequence comes from Nostoc sp. FACHB-888, assembly GCF_014696655.1. NCBI lineage: Bacteria > Bacillati > Cyanobacteriota > Cyanophyceae > Nostocales > Nostocaceae > Nostoc > Nostoc sp. FACHB-888. Next base: position 33,036 of record NZ_JACJQM010000011.1, read on the forward strand.
CTGAGGAACTTCTGACAGGTTTAGCTAGTTTGCAGACTTATTTCTTTGACTACTTTAGTTTGTTGGCAAACAAAGAAGCAGAAGCAGAATTCCGGCAGTTTCAAGAACGCGAACAATTTAATCAACAAGTAATAGAGGCGGCACTCTCTGATTTAGCAGCAGTTTTGCAACCGCAGCAGGAGGCAGTTTTCTTTCAAGAGGGGTCGCCCTTACTGGTAGCATTTGGGGCAGTTGGGCGATCGCTGGGAATAGAGATTCGTCCACCAGTAGAGGATTTGAATTCTATTAAAGACCCTGTAGCAGCGATCGCCAGAGCATCACAAATTCGGATTCGGCGAATAACTTTAAAAGATGGTTGGTGGCAGCAAGATCAAGGGCCTCTGTTAGCTTATACCCAGTTAGAAAATCGCCCAGTAGCTTTGTTACCCACAGACAATAAGAGTTATATCATATTTGATCCTATAGCACAAACTCGCACACCTGTAAATGCTTCAATAGCAAAAACACTGAAATATGTAGCTTACGTTTTGTATCGCTCGTTACCCAAGGTTGTGAACAATGTCATTGAGCTACTTCAGTTTGGGGTGAAGGGCTATGAAAAAGACATTATTAATATTGTGATTGTGGGGATAATGGGGACATTGCTGGGAATGATTGTACCCCAGGCAACCATAATATTAATCAACAATGCCATTCCTGATAGCGATCGCGCCTTACTGTGGCAGATAGGATTGGTATTGTTAGCAGCAGCTTTTGGGCAGTTAGCTTTTCAAATTGCCCAAAGTATTATCACCCTACGAGTCGAAAGTGCTACTAACAGCGTATTGCAGCCAGCCATTTGGGATCGGCTGCTGAGATTAAGTCCAGGTTTTTTTCGTCAATACGCTTCTGGAGATTTGGTCAACCGCGTCATGGCGGTGAGACAAATTCATGATCAACTCAGTGGTGCGACCCAAAGGACTTTGTTGAGTGGAGTTTTTGCCTTATTCAACTTAGCGCTGATGTTTATTTACAGTTGGCAACTTGCTCTTGTGGGAGTCAGTTTAGCAATTATTGCTGCTGTAGTAACGACTATTTCTAACTTTCTATTAATCAAGAAATCACAAAAACAGCAAGAACTAGATGGTGTAATTCAAGGACTCACCGTGCAACTGATCAATGGTGTGGCCAAGCTGCGGGTAGCAATGGCAGAAGAACGAGCATTTGCAGCTTGGGCAAAAAAGTACAGCCAGCAGATCCGCTTGAAGGCAAGTTGGCAACAAATAAAAGATGGCGTTTCTATATTTAACGAAGCCCTCCCTTTAATCAGTACATTGCTGCTATTTGGGTTTATTATGCTGTTGATGCAGACACGCTTAAATATTGGTACATTTGTTGCTTTTAACTATGCTTTAACAATTTTTATCAAGGGAGTGACTGACCTGAGCAATACCGTAACCGACATCTTGGGTATCGTACCAATTTGGGAACGGGCCAAACCGATTTGGCGATCGCAGCCAGAATCAGACTCAACTAAGACAAATCCTGGTGAGTTAAGCGGTCGCATTGTGCTAGATCGTGTCAGCTTTCAATACTCCCAGAACAAAAGTTTAATTCTTAACGATGTCAGTCTCCATGCCGAACCAGGAGAATTTATTGCGATCGTTGGCCCTTCTGGAAGCGGAAAATCAACAATATTGCGGTTGTTATTGGGGTTTGAGACTCCATTAACAGGCAGCATTTACTATGACGGTAAAGACTTGACAGAGTTGGATATTCAGGCTGTGCGAAGACAGTTAGGAGTGGTGCTGCAAAATGGCAAAATCGGCACAGGCTCAATTTTTGATAATATTACTGCTGGAGCTTTGGTGACGCAAGAACAAGTCTGGGAAGCGGCACGAATGGCAGGCTTGGCTAGTGACATTGAGCAAATGCCAATGGGAATGTACACCATAATTAGCGAGGGAGGTACTAATCTTTCTGGTGGACAACGACAAAGATTATTAATTGCGCGATCGCTTGTTTCAAAGCCTAAAATTATCTTGATGGATGAGGCTACCAGTGCTTTGGACAATCGCACCCAGGCAATTGTGACTGAAAGTTTAGCGAAATTAAATGCTACCAGAGTGGTGATTGCCCATCGCCTCAGCACGATTCGTAATGCCGATCGCATCTATGTTATTGATGCTGGTAAAGTCGTGCAAGTAGGTAATTTTGCGGCATTGATTGCCCAAGCAGGTTTATTTGCCAAACTGGTAGCCCAACAGTTAGAAGGTGAGCTTTAGTTCTGCTTCAGCATGGAATTAGCAACTTGGTATAGAGATTGTATGTTTATTCCATCATTAGGATACTCAACCACAGCAAAATTGCAACTAGCCTGGAAGCGATCGCCATTGGGGGCTGTAAATACTTGCTGCCGGAGCTTGGTTAAAATGTCATTAAGGCGATGTTGGATGACGAGCCGTTCTGTTTCAGTAAAGCCAGAAATTCCCACCATAAATTCTCCGTTACCCCAATAGCTCAATATTTCACCATTGCAAAATGCCGACTGGAATAGACGACTCCATCGTTGCAACACTTGATTACCAGCCTCATGGCCGTACTGGATATTAATTTGGCGTAAATCATTGAAATTCAAGATCGCCAAGCAAACCGATTGCTGATTTTTCTCGGCTTTAGCAATCAGGTGCTGTAAGTCCCGGCTAGACTGGAACTGATTTGCTAGTCCGGTTATGGGGTCTTTAGTAGAGAGTGATTGGAGTAGGCGACTGCGTTCTAGGCGATGGGTAATCCTTGCCAGCAATTCTGCCCCCACAACGGGTTTAACTACATAATCATCTCCTCCAGCAGCAAACACCTGCTGCACAGTTTCCATCTCTCGGTGAGCCGTTAGAAATACAATTGGCAATTCCTGCCATTGAGGATCTGTGCGAACTGCTTGGCAAAGTTCAATACCACTTATTTCTGGCATTTCCACATCCAAAATCAACAAATCTGGTGCAGTAGATTGCAATACCTCCCAGAAACGCCGAGGATCGTCCAATCCGGTAATTCGCATTCCCCAAGGTTCTAACATTGGGCCTAGCGCTGCTAAAATTAGTGGATCATCATCAACTACTAATACATTTACTGTTAAAGAACGGGTAAACTCTAATATTTGAGACGCAGTTTCCCAAACTTGGCTTGCTGTGACAGGCTTGACGAGAAAACCCCGTGCCCCAGACTGAGCCAAAGTTACACGATCCACTAGCTGATCAGTGACAGCCAGCGCCAGAACAGGTACAGGAGGGGTATGTGTTGCTAAGTCCAACATTAATGCCAAACTTTCCTCTCGCAGCCCAATCTCATCTATATTTAGCACTACTAAATCTGGTGATGTGGTTTGCAAGAAGTTTTTTGCACCTTCTAACGTTGTTGTTTGCTGCCAGCGCATTTCCAGAGAATATGCCAGTTGTTGCAACTGTGAACCAAGTTGTAAATCAGGGTCAATCAGCAGTAACTTAGGACTTATCTCTTCCTCAATTGAGGTAGCAGTTTGATTAACTACCTTTTGCGCCATTAGGTTTAATAATTTACCTAACTCTTGTATCAGCGATATTAATTGGCTTTTTTGGGCTGCTAATAATTCTGTATCTTTGTCTAAAATCTGTTCAATTTCCCGTGCTATTTGAGTTCCTGCTTCTTGCTCAAACATTCCCAAAACACCAGCTAGCTTGTGCGCTTCCCGCCCAGCCGATTTACGTGATTCTGTAGTTAGTGTGCCGCTAGAGAGTTCTGTTGCAGCTTGTTGCAGTACCTCCATTCGCTGCATCATTAGCCCCTGGTATTGACTCCACAACCCACTCATTGCTTGCTTAAACTGTTGTTCAACGGATGGGGAAGTATCGGGTATGGAGGAATTCTGAACTGGATTTTTTTGAGTTATTTCTTTTTCGCTTTTTCCACTACTAATAGCTTTTTGAGATAAGCGATATCCCAAACCATAAACGTTTTCAATCCAGTCTACGGCTCCCACTACTTTCAACTTGTGTCGCAACCACTTAATATGGGACTTAACAGTTTCCTCTTGGGGTGGGTCGTCAAAAGTCCAGAGATGTTCGATAATATCTCCCCGACTAAAAACCCGCAATGGATTCCGCAGTAATAGCTCCAGCAGACTATATTCTTTGGGTGTCAAATCTAGAACTTGATTATCGTATGTTACCTCGCAAATGCTTGGATCTAAACGCAATGCTCCAACTTCTAGCACTGGAGAACGGGGAGTATCGCTGCGACGTAACAAAGCGCGTACCCTTGCTTGGAGTTCTCCCAAATTTAAAGGTTTAATTAGATAATCATCTGCTCCAGCATCGAGTCCACGAATGCGATCGCTAGTTTCATCTTTTGCTGTGATCAATAAAATAGGAGTGGAACAGCCAATAGAACGTAAGCGCTGACATAAAGTAATGCCATCCACTTTCGGCAGCCCCACATCTGTTAATATTAGGTCGTAGTTAGTACCTTGAGAATATTCCCAGCCAATTTGTCCGTCTTGTGCGAGTTCAACAGCATAATGTTGTTGGCTAAGAGACTGCAACAAAACACTTGCTAAAACTTCGTCATCTTCAATCAGCAAGATTCTCATTGCAACACTACCTTTCTTGATCACACAGGGGTATTTTTGTGATCATATACCTGACTTAAAACATCCTCTTAAATCTAATAATAAGTAGTGATGAAGATATTCCCTTATTTTCAGAGCAGGGTCGGGAAATAAATCAGTTGACACTTCTCATTCTAAGGAAATAAATATCTCCAAAATTATGCGTTACCTGAAACTCTTGTAGAGACGTTGCATTGCAACGTCTCTACATTCTTTTTCACTCCTATGTCTAATGATGATGGTGATGGTGATGGTGGTTATCCCCAGCGACTTGGGGATTAACTGCTAAAGTTTCTTCTGACAACAACTCTGCAATATGAGCATCAGCCCATTGTGCCGCCATAGCCAAGAATTCTGGATGATCGTTTACGCAAGCCATTTGCACGTAGTTCGTACCAGGATGCTGTTTTTCCAAAGCATGGATGATGTGGTGTACATCCAATAAAGTTTCGTGGTTTTCTGTGGCAAAGCCAATTGGCATAAAAATTACCACTTTTGCACCCAGTTGAATCAGGTTATTTGCGGCTTGCTCGGCGTTTGGCTGTGTCCAATCAATTAAAGGCGTGTCATGATTAAGCCAACCCACCGAGATTAACGGATAGCGGTTAATTAACTTATCCCGAACTAAATCGTACATTGCTTCACTTTCGGCAATCCCAGAAGTAAAGCCTTTAGCTTTATGGGGACAGCCGTGATTCATTAACACAATACCGATTTGAGAAGGTAGATAAGCTGCGCCTAACTCAGCAATTTTCTCCTCAACCAGATGAGCCATCAAATCGATGTAGGCTGGTTCGTTGAAGAAAGAAGGAATGTAACGCTGTGCTTTAATCCAGTGTTCCTCACCATCAGTCAACTCAACGAGAGCATTGTTAACTTGCTCGATCGCAATCCCACTAGTAAAGATAGAATCAACAACCAGCAGTGGGTAGATCAGTAGTTTCTCGAAGCCTTGGTTTTTGACTTCTGCCAAGACTTGATTAGGTAGAAAAGGGGCGCAAAAGTTAAAAGCTTTGAAAACTTGAACCTTATCACCCCATTTTTCTTGTAATTGCTTCTCAATCCCAGCCCGTTGCTGTTCAAAGATGGCATTGTGTGGGGAGATAAAATCGTGGTGTGTGTGTCCCCACTCATGGCGGTCAAATAGCGCCAAAAGCTTTGCCAGAGGCGGATAAATCCAGGTTGGTACCGGTGCAAATTTTGCTGTCAGTAGATTTAAAGCCTGTTCGTTATAGTTGGCGAAATCTTCGTAGCTTTCGACTTCGCCGTAGCCCATAAGCAGTACGGCTACACGGTCTTTACCTGATAGATGCTCGTGGGTGTGTTGTACTTTTTCCGGCGTGGCAACCACAATTAGTTCCTCAATATAACCAGAGTGCAGAGAAATATAAAATAAGGGAATAGCTTACACATTTCCCCTTCCTTACTTGTAACTTATTATCCCATCCAGGGGCATAGGATAGGTGAGAAAATTAAAACAATACATCAAAAGTAAGACTTTCGTGGGGGATTGGGTATTAAAAAAAATCTTTGGGCTTGCACGGTTGTGTATATCGTGTTAAGGCGGCGGTTCTCGTTTACGTGAGGTACACCTGTAAGGGCACGGCAGTGCCCATTAGTGTCAACTTAACTTCAATTTTCTATGCTCAATACCCAATAACCAATTTTTAGAATATACAGATGAGTATAATTATTTGCCCTGGAATCCATGAGCCAGACTTAAGTGAAAGCTTTAAAGTCGGATTATTAGATATGGTTGCTAATGGCACTATCAGCCAAAATCCAGCAAATATACTGCTTTATCCCGGTAAAGATATTTTAGTTTTATCAGCATTTCATATCTTGCAGTTTTTGCGCGTTAGCGTAGCTCACAGCAGGTATGGCTTGAGCGACTCTTTAAAATCACCAATTATATTTATTAGCTTTAGTGCTGGCGTAGTCGGGGCAATAGGAGCAGCGCATTTGTGGCAACTCTTGGGTGGTCGTGTCAAAGCGTTTATTGCTATAGATGGATGGGGAGTACCTCTACAGGGTAATTTTCCTATTCATCGGATGAGCCATGATTATTTTACTCATTGGAGTTCATGTTTGCTAGGTAGTGGGCAAAATAACTTTTATGCACAGCCAGCAGTTGATCACTTGTCAATTTGGAAATCGCCCCAAACTGTACAAGGCTGGTGGGTAGATTCATCCATTGGAATTTATCCACCTAAAGGTTATCTGACAGCTACTGAGTTTTTGCTTATGCTGTTAAAGCAGTATGAAGCAAATTAGTCCGGACAATAGAATTATGAGTTAGGAGTTAGGAGTGGGGAAGGGAGAAGCTTACAGGTGACAGGGTACAGGGGATAGTCAAAAAAAACTATGCCCAATGCCCAATGCGACATACCCCATGCCCCATGCCCCATGCCCCATGCCCCATCTACCCAAAGTATCTAAATGTTTCCAACTGAACCGGCTGCTGTTAATAACGGGTTTAGCGCACTGCTAAAAAACCGTGGTTTTATGCTCCTGTGGATTGGGCAATTGGTGTCCCAGTTAGCAGATAAGGTCTTCTTCGTTTTAATGATTGCTCTGCTGGAGAACTACTCACCACTTCCTGGGTTGGCACAAAACTCGATGTATTCAACCTTGATGCTGTCGTTTACAATACCAGCAATTTTGTTCGGCTCTGTCGGTGGTCTCTTTGTTGACCGCTTGCCAAAAAAGCTGATTATGATCGGCTCAGACATTGTGCGTGGACTGTTAACACTGTGTCTTCCCCTTTTGCCACGAGAATTCCTGATTCTGTTAATTCTTACTTTTGCCATTTCCACAGTGACGCAATTTTTTGCACCAGCTGAACAAGCAGCCATTCCCTTGTTGGTGAAGCGAGAAAATTTGTTGGCAGCCAATGCGCTGTTTAGCAGCACAATGATGGGAGCTTTAATTGTTGGCTTTGCTATAGGAGAGCCGATTTTGAGTTTGGCGAAAGACTTGATGGGAGCAGAATACGGTCAAGAAATTGTAGTTGGTGGATTATACATATTGTCGGCTGCGATCATGCAGCCAATTAAATTTAAAGAACACAACCCTCAAGGGGAAGATAAGGCATCAAATCACCCTTGGACCGAATTCACCGCAAGTCTGCGCTATCTCAAGAAAAACCGTTTGATATTGAATGCCATGCTGCAACTGACAACCTTATATTGCGTGTTTGCAGCCTTAACGGTACTGACAATTCAATTAGCCGAGGAGTTTGGCTTAAAAGAAAAACAGTTTGGCTTTTTCTTGGCAGCAGCAGGCGTAGGTATGGTATTTGGCGCAGCGATTTTAGGTCACTGGGGTGATAAATTGCATCACAAGCCTTTACCTTTAATTGGATTTTTGATGATCGCATTAGTTTTAGGGGTGTTTACTTTTACGCACAACTTATTACTGGCACTAGGACTCTGTGCAGTTTTGGGTATAGGTGCTTCCCTAATTGGCGTACCCATGCAAACTTTAATTCAACAGCAAACACCATCTACCATGCACGGTAAAGTGTTTGGCTTTCAAAATCATGCCGTCAACCTCGCTTTGGCCTTACCTCTGGCGATTACTGGGCCATTAACTGATGCTCTCGGCTTGCGAACTGTGCTTGTAGCAATGAGTATTGTTGTGGTACTTGTCGGTGTTTGGGCTTGGAAAAATACTCGCAATGTCTTGCAAGACGTAATTTAATTAATGTAGGCTAATAGTCTAGATTTATATTTAATATAAGAATTAATAAGATTTTGATTGAAGTTTTCAATTAAAATGAAATCTTAAATACAGAATTTCAGCATTAACTTAAGCTATAGTCTGAGGTTTGACCGTGCGTTCACAAAGTGTCTCCGCAAGAGAATCGCTATCCCAAATCAGTCTCCCACAAACCGAGAATCACAAAGAATCTCGTATTTCTAGCCAGCCAGTCGTGCCCAAACGTGCATCTGGGGGTTTTGCTCTGCTTGACAGCCTTCATCGCCACGGCGTTGATTATATTTTTGGTTACCCTGGTGGGGCAATTCTACCAATTTACGACGACCTGTATAAGGTGGAAGCAACTGGTGCTATGAAGCACATTCTCGTGAGACACGAACAAGGCGCAGCCCACGCCGCTGATGGTTACGCTCGTGCCACAGGCAAAGTAGGAGTATGCTTTGGTACATCTGGCCCAGGAGCAACTAACTTGGTGACAGGGATCGCCACTGCCTATATGGATTCAATCCCCATGATTGTAGTCACCGGACAGGTAGCACGTCCATCGATTGGGACAGATGCCTTTCAGGAAACCGATATTTACGGGATTACGCTACCAATTGTGAAACACTCCTATGTAGTGCGTGACCCCAAAGATATGGCGCGAATTGTCGCCGAAGCTTTCCACATCGCTAGCAGTGGGCGTCCGGGGCCAGTTTTGATTGATGTCCCCAAAGATGTTGCATTAGAAGAATTTGACTATGTACCTGTGAAACCAGGTTCGGCAAAATTACGCGGTTATCGTCCCACCGTAAAGGGAAATCCTCGCCAAATTCATGCTGCGATCCAGTTGATTACTGAAAGCCGTCGTCCTCTACTGTATGTCGGTGGTGGTGCGATCGCAGCTAGCGCTCATGAAGAAATCAAAGAACTAGCTGAATTATTCAATATCCCTGTCACTACAACCTTAATGGGGATCGGTGCATTTGACGAACATCATCCCCTAGCTTTGGGAATGTTGGGGATGCACGGCACAGCTTACGCTAACTTCGCCGTTAGTGATTGTGACTTGCTGATTTGCGTCGGCGCTAGATTTGACGATCGCGTTACAGGCAAATTAGACGAATTCGCCTCCCGCGCCAAAGTAATTCACATCGATATCGATCCCGCAGAAGTCGGCAAAAACCGCATTCCTGAAGTGCCCATCGTCGGCGATGTGCGGAATGTGTTAGTAGACTTGTTGCGTCGCTGCAAAGAAACAGGCGTTAAGGCCACCCCTAATCAAAACCAAGAGTGGTTAAATTTAGTTAACCGTTGGCGCGATGAGTATCCTCTAATAGTGCCGCAGCATCCCGACACCATTTCACCCCAAGAAGTGATTGTAGAAGTCAGTCGCCAAGCACCCCAAGCTTACTACACTACAGATGTCGGACAACATCAAATGTGGGCAGCACAATTCCTCAAGAACGGGCCAAGACGCTGGATTTCTAGTGCTGGTTTAGGAACGATGGGTTTTGGCTTACCTGCGGCAATGGGTGCTAAAGTGGCGTTTCCTGATGAAGAAGTTATTTGTATCAGTGGCGATGCTAGTTTCCAAATGTGTTTGCAGGAACTTGGTACGCTTGCACAGTATGGGATAAATGTCAAGACAATAATTATCAATAACGGCTGGCAAGGAATGGTGCGCCAGTGGCAGCAAGCCTTCTATGGTGAGCGTTACTCATGCTCAAACATGGAAGTAGGGATGCCAGACGTAGAGTTATTGGCAAAAGCTTATGGCATTAAAGGCATGATAATCAGCGATCGCAGTGAATTAAAAGATGCGATCGCCGAAATGCTGGCACACAAAGGCCCAGTGATCTTGAATGTCCACGTCACCAGAGACGAAAATTGCTATCCAATGGTAGCTCCTGGCAAGAGCAACGCTCAAATGGTCGGTTTACAGAAGCAACCGCCGAAAGCAGCAGCAGAGCCAGTTTATTGTAGTAACTGCGATGCAAAAAATGCTCCCACCCATAACTTCTGCGCTGAGTGTGGGACGAAGTTGTAACGCTTTTTGATAAATTAAGACAATTTAACTGTTTTTATACGCAGAGCAATATATCCTCTGCGTATTTTTTATGAATAAATATTTATACCAATGTATATTTTGACATTCTTTTGGGAAACCTAAATTTAGGAAGCTTGATAAACCGCAAGGTATTACTTCCTGAAATATCACGTAACTTTTAAAGGATAATTATGTCTAAACGCAAGTTGCCCAAAGGCCGTAGCACCAGTTCAGTTGCTTTAGAACCAGAAGTTGCGATCGCAGTTATTGGACTCTTTTCCGCAGCTATTGACGGTGAAGGCATAACCATAGAAGAAGAATACGCGTTGAGTGAAATGTTGGGTGCTGTTTCCCAATTTGAAGATTACTCTGATGAAGACTTTGAAGAGTTGACCCAAAAGGTTGTCAGCTTGCTAGAAGAAGAAGAACCTGAAGTTTTAATCGAACAGGCGATCGCATCCTTACCAAATAAAGGTTATCGTGAAGCTGCATACATCACAGCTATCTTAGTTGTGGGGATTGATGAGGAAGTACCCGAAGCTGAACAAGATTATATCTCTGAGCTTCAAGAAGCCTTAAAGATTTCAGACGAACGGGCACAAGAACTTATAGACGAATTATTCGGGGCAGAGGAGGAAGAAGAGGAAGAAGAGTGTTAATTTCCTGCCGTCGAATTGACGTAAAAAAAATGCCACACCAAGGTATTATCATCAGGTAGTTTTACGAGCTATGTGATGACCAGAAAAATTTCTCTTAGCTTGATGCTGCTGTTTCTAGGTACTCAAATTGGTGTTACCCAGCCAGCAGCTAAAGCACAAACCCCAGCTGTACCAACAACTACCACAAAATCAATTTGCTCTACCCAACTAGGAACAGCTATAGATGCTGTAATCAATCGCCCATTATTCAGTCGGGTGCGCTGGGGAATTTTGGTGCAACCCCTGTCAACGGGGCCAATTCTTTACAGCCGGGATGCTCAAAAATATTTTACTCCCGCTTCTAACATCAAATTGCTGACAACAGCAGCAGCATTGCAGCAATTGGGTGCTAATTTTCGGATTCGCACTTCTATTTATCAGAATGGTAATGGTGTTTTACGTGTTGTCGGTAGGGGAGATCCCAGCTTAAGTGATACTCAACTGCAAACATTGGCACAGCAGTTAAAACAGAAAGGTATTACGCAAATTCAGCAGTTGATAGCTGATGATAGTTATATTCAAGGTGATATTGTTAATCCCACCTGGCAATGGGAAGATGTGCAGTCAGACTATGGCGCACCAGTCAGCAGCTTTATTCTAAATCAAAATATTTTTAGCTTAAAACTTGTACCGCAGGCTGTAGGTAAATCTTTACAAGTAGTGTGGACTGATATCAACGAGGCGAGACAGTGGCGGACAATTAATCAGTCTGTAACGGTTGCACAAAATCAACCAACTTACGTTAATGTTACCCGCGAATTATCAGGAACAGTATTACGGATTCAAGGACAATTAACAGCAAACTCTGAACCGTCTTTAATAGATTTGCCCGTAGTTGACCCTAATTATTACTTCTTACGGCGCTTCCGTACTGCTTTGGCAACAGAAAAAATTCCTTTGGGTCAAACATTAGTTGTAAGCGGTGGTGTTAATCAAGAAGAAATGGCATTTGTAGAGTCGCCACCTTTATCTGAATTATTAGCAGAAACGAATCTAAATAGTAATAATCTTTATGCTGAGGCCCTGCTGAGAGCATTAGCTGTAAAAAAACTCCGACTGAAAAATCAAACTAGTGCTGATCTAGGTTTGGAAGTTGTTAAAGCGAGTTTAACTCAATTGGGAGTTGATCCAGCAAATTATATTTTAGTGGATGGTTCGGGTTTATCACGTCGAAACTTAGTGACACCAGAAGCTTTTGTCCAAACTTTGCGAGGAATAGCAAGAACACCAACAGCATATCTGTATCGCGCATCTTTACCTGTGGCGGGTAAAAGTGGAACCTTGAAAAACCGCTTTCAAGACACATCTGCTGAGGGCATTGTGCAAGCAAAAACAGGTACGTTAACGGGTGTAGTTTCTTTATCTGGATATATGAATGCGCCTAAATATGAGCCGTTAGTTTTTAGTATTATCGTTAATCAATCAGAACAACCTGCAACAGTTGTGCGGCAGGTAATTGATGAAATTGTTGTGTTATTGACGCAATTACAGCCTTGTTAATATTATTGGCATCAAATCAAACAACAGGTTGACTAATTCGGAGTCCCATGATGTTCAAATCGCATTCAATGCTGTCAATTTCGGCAACTTTAGGTAAATGTCCCCAATCTTGAAAACCAAATGTTTCAAAAAGTTTTAAACTGGGTTGATTGTGAGCAAAAATGAAGCATACTAGGGTCTTTAAACCCAAACTAGGGCTTTCGCTAATTGCTTGTGCTAATAGTTGTCGCCCCAAACCACACCGTTGAAAGCGAGGGGCGATATAAATACTAATTTCGGCAGTAGAACTATAGGCGGGTCGTCCATAAAAGGATTGGAAACTAAGCCATCCAGCGATTACTCCTTCTACTTCGATTACCCAAAGTGGGCGTTGTAAAGGCGATCGCCCCTTAAACCAGGGAAGGCGACTTTCCACAGATACTGGCTCTAAATCAGCAGTTGCCATGCGGCTAGGAATTGCAGCATTGTAAATTGCCACAATGGCAGGCAAGTCAGTTTCAGTCGCATGGCGAATAGTCATTGCTACCGTCTCGGAAAAAAAATCTTGAGAAAATATTTAAAAATAATACAGCGTTACGGAAGCTGTAATACTATCTCACCAGAATAGTTTTGGCTCCCCGTTGCGCCGCTTGGATGGCAGCCGCAGTTAATATTAAATCTCAAACTTGATAACCTAACCTGAACCACTAAATGTTACATCTAGTATCGTTGAGCGGGAAAAAACCAACGTGAAAGCACAGGTATTTAGAGGCGTTAATCAACTTTCTTACGAAGATATCCCAGTTCCAACCTTAGAACCAGATGAAGTACTGGTACAGGTGCGGGTTGTGGGGTTATGTCAGTCAGATATTAAAAAAATTCGTTATCCACTGTATGAACCACCGCGCATTTTTGGACATGAAACTGCCGGCACGATCGCAGCAATAGGCAATAATGTCAAAGGTTGGCAAGTTGGACAACGGGTAGCAGTGATGCACCACATCCCTTGTATGCGTTGCGCCTACTGCCTAAATGATAATTTCTCCATGTGTGATGTTTACAAAAACATCTCCACTACCGCAGGCTTTAACGCCAGTGGTGGCGGTTTTGCTGATTATGTCAAGGTTCCCGGACATATTGTGGAAAATGGTGGGTTGATTCCTATCCCGGATAACATCAGTTTTGAAGAAGCGAGTTTTGTAGAACCAACTAACTGCTGCTTGAAGGCAGTGAGAAAAGCTCAAATTGCTCCAGGACAAACTGTATTAGTTACTGGTGCTGGGCCAATTGGGTTAATGTTTATCATGTTGGTGAAGTATTTCGGAGCAAAAGCGATCGCTACCGATTTACTACCCTCTAGAATTGACAAAGCCTTGAGTGTCGGTGCAGAGGCGGCTTTTGATGCCCGTGATCCCGATTTAACAGCAAAGATCCATGCCCTAACTGGTGGACTGGGTGTTGATGTTACCCTGCTGGCTGTTCCTAGTGAGAAAGCCTTTTTTCAAGCACTTGATAGTACTCGCAAAGGTGGCAAAATATTATTTTTCGCCGAATTCCCTGATGAGGTGGAAATTCCAATTAATCCCAATATCCTCTATCGTCGAGAAATTGACTTGATAGGAAGTTATAGCTCATCTTATCGGCTTCAGAGTTTATCAGCTGATATTGTATTTAATCAGCGAATAGATGTAAAAGCGTTGATTAGCGATCGCTATCCATTGAAAAATTTATCAGCAGCTGTTGAGCAAGCGATCGCACCTACACCCGATACTTATAAAATCTTAATTTATCCGTAACAGGGAGATTAGGGAGATGGGGGAGTGTTAAACCAATTCGCAATTCGCAATTCGCAATTACATTTTGTGTTAGCGAAGCGTTAGCGAGTCTGCGAGCGTCCGGGGATTTAGACCCCGACACAAAACGCGCTGCCTATAGAGGTAGGGGACTTAAACCCCCAAAGTTCGTTAAAAGTAGAATTTTAAAGCTCAAAGGTTTGACGATAAAGCTCAGAGGTTCAAAGATGAAGCTCAAAGGTTCAAAGATGAAGCTCAGAGGTTCAACGACCAAGCTCAGAGGTTCAACGACCAAGCTCAAAGGTTCAACGACAAAGCTCAGAGGTTCAACGATGAAGCTCAAAGGTTCAACGATGAAGCTCAAAGGTTCAACAATGAAGCTCAAAGGCTCAACGATGAAGCTCAAAGGCTCAAGTCTCATCCTCATCTCTCTCACTTTCCCCTTGTCCCCAACAAAATGCTTATTACCCTACTTTTCGTAGCTCTACTAGCTTTCTATGTCGCCTGGAATCTCGGAGCAAATGATGTTGCTAACGCGATGGGAACCTCTGTAGGCTCCAAAGCTGTTACCCTCAAACAAGCGATAATAATTGCCGGGATATTAGAGTTTACGGGTGCTGTATTGTTTGGACATGAGGTCACGGAAACTCTCGCAACGAAAATTGCGAATCCTGCTTTATTCGCAGCTACACCCCAAATATTCGTAACTGGAATGGTAACGGTATTAATATCCTGTGGTGTGTGGTTGCAAATTGCCACATCACGAGGTTTACCAGTCTCATCTTCTCATGCGGTTGTTGGTGCGATCGCTGGATTTAGTTGGGTAGCTTTGGGAGTAGGTGCAATTGATTGGTCATCAATTGGCTTGATCAGCATTGGCTGGGTTTTAACGCCATTAATTAGTGGTGCGATCGCTGCTTTATTTTACAGTCAAATCAAGCACTGGATTTTGGATCAACCCAATCAAGTAGTGCAGTTACAAGAATGGATTCCCTGGTTGAGTGCTGCGCTGCTAGGGGTATTTGGCGTAATTGTATTACCATCGCTGACTCAACCGCTAACCAATTTTGTAATTGAGCTTGGCTTTAATATCCCCGCTTACGACATCCCACTGTTAACGGGTGCTATAGCAGCAGTTGGACTCACAATCATTAGTTGGCGACAATTAGAGAAGACGGGAGATAACAAAGAACTACTCTCCACTTCCCAGTCCCCAATCCCCAATCCTGTAGAAAGATTATTCGCCCGATTCCAACTGCTAAGTGCTTGCTTTGTAGCTTTTGCTCACGGTTCTAATGATGTGGGAAATGCGATCGCTCCTTTAGCTGCGATCGTCTACATCAATCGCACTGGTAGCGTACCTACAGATGGTATCACCATCCCCATTTGGATTTTAATCCTTGGCGGTGCTGGTATTGTTGGTGGTTTGGCTGTCTGGGGTAAAAAAGTCATCGCCACTATTGGCGAAAATATTATTGCTTTGCAACCTAGTAGTGGATTTTGTGCCGAACTTGCTACTGCTACCACCATCCTCATCGCCTCCCGGCTAGGTTTACCAGTCTCCACCTCCCACGCTCTTGTCGGCGGTGTAGTTGGTATTGGACTAGTCCAAAATATCAAGTCGATTAAGTTTAAAACACTACAAGGCATTGCCGCCGCATGGCTAATTACAATCCCCGTGAGTGCTATCCTTAGCGCTGCCATCTTTAGCATCGCCAGGATTTTATTTCTCTAATAACTATTAATATTTCTCTAACTTTTTCTTCTACTGCATCTACTCATAGTAAACCTGGACTGCAACAACACCAAAAAAGCGCGTTTTTGCAGAACTGCTGCTCATTCATTAGAATGTTGTGCAGGGGATAGCGTAACTTTGAATTTCCACAACAAGATACTTTAATCTCCGTTTAGAGATATAAACTGTCACACAAGTTACATTCCACAAAAATTTACAGTTAATTTTGCAAGTCAGACAATTTTGTGGCGATGTCTGGGGACAAGCCGCTTTGCGCCTACGCACACGCATCTGTAAATCTTTGACAACTACTATCGGCAGCACAACAATAAATATCTATCTATTTGGAGTGGGATTTATTTAAAAGTAAAAATCTCATTAGCAAATAGTTGATGTAAATTAAACTGACCAAAAAAAAGGTTTTAGTTCAAGGCATTTACAGCCATACAGACAAACTAAAACTCAAAATCTAAAATCCAATGACAAAACACTTGTCAATGCTGAAGAAAATACTGTGTATTCAGTATTAGTACAAATTTAATACTTTGCCAAGTTGTGCTCAGTATGACAGAATTGCGCTGAAATGCGGAAGTGCTGTTAGAATTTTTAATTTATCTGACAAAATACAAGAAATTAGTATGAGCGCTAATAAAGTGTACCGGAAGCAGCTTTATCGTCAAGATGTTAGAGGTTAGAAGCTAATGGGGCGATTCGAGAAGCAACCAGAAAACCCAAGAGTCAGAGGCGAGCTATCCAGAGCAGCAGAAAATGCTCTTTGGGCTGTAGTTGAAGATTTAGAAAATCTTCAGCAGAATGTCCTCAGAGGGTTACAAGAAGACGTAAAGCGGCTTCAGTCAGAAAAAAATCGATTGTCTGATGACATTCAAAGCTTGCTAGAGGAAAAAGAGCATTTACAACAAGTGCGCCAAATTACTGAGCAGCAAGTGTTAATTCGGCAACTTGCAGAAGTTCTAGCAAAGCATATATCTTCACAATTGCAATCTTCTCTGGCAACTTTAGCGAACCAAACCATAGACGGCAAGTCTTATGAACAAGCTGCGCTTAAATCCGCTGAAGTAAGCACCAATGTAGTAGGTGAAATCAATGAAAAAGTCGAACATATGTTTGACAGCTTAGATGACACCGTTACTGTTACCTTTAACTCCCTGCAACAGGAGCTGAAGAACTATCAAAGTAATCTTTCCCAACAGTTGTCACGGATGTACAGCCAGCAGCAGCAAGGGGAAACGATTTTGACGGAGTTTGTTAATCGCCTGCATGGAGAACTAGAAAAAACTATAGAAGAAACTTCACGTAAATCAGCAACAACAGGTACACCTACTGTTTTGCAATTTACGGAACCAGAAAAAAACAGTTCTTTTGGGACATCCTCGCCACAAGTTGGCGAAGTAGCAAGAAATTTCTCTGAGCCAATTTCCCCCATCCCTAATAAATTTTCACCAAGGGAAACAATATCAGAGCCGACTGTTGTTAGAGAAAATCCCGCGAATCCAATTTCTGCCCCTAGCAAAGACTTGTCCCAAAGGGAAACTAAATCAGAGCCGACTGTTGTTAGAGAAAATCCCGCGAATCCAATTTCTGCCCCTAGCAAAGACTTGTCCCAAAGGGAAACTAAATCAGAGTCGACTGTTGTTAAAGAAAACGCCGCGAATCCAATTTCTGCTCCCAGCAAAGATTTGTCCCCAAGGGAAACTAAATCAGAGCCAAATCCTACCGTAGTTCCGCCACCAAAAGAAAACCCTACTGAACCAATTTCTGTCCTCAATAAAGATTTATCAGAAAGCGAAACTACATCAGAGCCTCCTATTGTATCTGTGCCACCGACGGAAGCAATACAGCGTTTACGGAGGAGAAACGCTGGTGAACCAACTTCTGTTACCCGCAAGAACGTGTCGCAGAGCAAAGTTAAATCCCCGCCTTCTACTGCGCTAGAGCCGCAGGCGGGAGCAAAACCTCCACAATCACGATCGCGCAATTCTTCAGGTTTATCGCCGCTCCAAATCGGTTTCTTATTAATTGTCTTATCGGCAGTATTATCGTCGCTTTACAACGTAGCCATTAAGATAATTTTCCACGAAGGTTCTCAAATTTTTGGAGTATTAGAGGTAGAGCGCTTGCTGCCGCCGACTTTGGGCAATACTCTGTTAATTTTGACCCTACGGTTTATGGTAGTGGTACCACTGATGGTACTGTTATCTCCAATACTGCATCCAACATTGTGGCAAGACTTAGAAAACTTGGCTAACTCAGCCCGAGGAAATCCCACAGCTGCTAATACAGCTAGCAAGCGGATTTTGCTGTATTCAATTATGAGTGGGTGCTTTTTGTTTTTGTCTCAGGTACTCATATACACTGCGATCGCCCAAGTCACAACTGGAATGGCGATCGCACTGTTCTTTATCTATCCAATGGTTAGTGGTCTATTCTCGTGGTTTTTGTTCCGTGATCGCCCTACCATATTCCGCATCGGTGCGATCGCCGCGATATGCTGCGGTGAATTGTTGGTTTTGGCAGGTTCTCCCAGCACAGGTATGGGTAATACTTCATTAGGAAGCAGCACCGCCATTCTTTCAGGCGTAGCTTTTGCTGCCTACATAATTCTGACGCGGGTTTGTGCTAGCAAACTGCATCCCGTGACTTTTACTTTAATTAACTTCGCTACCATGTTGCTGTTGAGCTTTATCTGCTTGATGCTACCTTTACCAGGCAGTTGGAACTTAGTAGTTGACCCCTCTAAGATGCTGGAACTGGTTTTAAGCGCATTTATTTTGGGTGTGCTGACTCTTGCGGGCTATTTGCTAAACAATATTGGTATCAGTAAACTAGGTGCCTCACGGTCAGCGCTCATCGGTGGTAGCATCCCAGTTTTAACCGTGATTTTCGCTGGGTTAATCATTCAAGAAAATTTAGATATTGTGCAAATCTTAGGAGTGTTGTTAGTAACCTTTGGCGCGGCTGCTTTCAGTTTTGAAACAATGAAAAATCAGGTTAAACCCTCTAGCCCTACCAATTAAATGACGAGTTCAATCAGGTCGTTAACTGTTAACTGTTGACGGTTAACGGTTATCAGTCAGCAGTAATCAGAATAACTGGACTTGTAATATATTTTTAGGAATTTAGCCTGATACGGGCAGGGAAAACACGTATATATAAGCAGTATGAGTAGTACTAACTCAAGCAATTGAGTACAAGTACTTGCTTAAGGAGGAGATTTGCAAACAATTAAGAGCATTGCAGCACCTTTTGGAACTAGGAGATGAAAAACTAGCAGAAGTGTTTAGAGTAACCCGGTTTTGAAGCGTGGTAGACTCAGTAAGTGGGTAAGAATAAATTAAACTATGTTACGGAATGTAAAATCGATTATATTCACTCTTAGTAAGGGTTTCACGCCTATTCTAAGGTTTGAAGCCGCTTAATAAACCTTTAATTATTCACGCCCACTGGCTTATTGTGTTTGCTGAGATGGTATATTTGTTTTTGTCAGTCTGTATTAGTCAATCTGGGCGATCGCCTAGATGCCTAGAGGAAGAAGTTTATATCGCACCTTGCTACGGATTCTCTTCCTTTTCTAGCAAAAAATTCTCTACACAATTCAAGCCAAGAAAATATATAAAACAGCGAGGTAAAAACATACTTGAAAGTAGCCAATAAATTAGTCAAATCATGCAAACAATACCAATTCAGTGGGAAAAAACATTTAAAAAACCATCAAATTGAATCTAATACGTTTTATGATATTTCTGGCTAATAACTAATTATTAGGCTGTTAGCATGATCAATAAAGCTTGATGGTTATACGATGAATTCAAACTAAATTGAGGCTTTCTGTGTAAAATTATCAGCACAAAAAGCTAATTAAGATTTAGACTTAGGACGAAAAATAAAAATATAATTAAACGTTGATTTAACAAGAATACAAATTATTTAAACAAGCATAATTTTTAAATTAAAAAGGCACAGATTTATTGCAAACCAAAAAAATAATGATATGATAAGGAACGATATGTGAAACAACAGGTATTTTTGAAATTGGAATTAATTACTCTAATTGATGTCTACTATCTTCCCTCAAGCCAACGGCTTATAGTGGCGAGACATCAGTGGAGGTTGTGAACAAGATGATAGTTCGCAACGAGTTGTATGACTCAACCTCTGAATGTTTCTACACCTGGTAAGCGATTTATTTTTAGGCTATTCCCAATGCTCTCTAGCCATTTGTGTACTACAAATAATTCGTCAAAGCCGAATTAAAATCATATTTTTTGAGTAACACATATTCTAGATGAACCGCGCCAATTACTTTTTACTCCGAGTCGGCATAGTGCCATAATTAGGCGTAAGCAGCTTGATATTGTTGCTCTTAAAAGATAAGAAAAACCCCAGAGAACTTAAAGGCTTTGTAGATTAATTGCAACACACAAAGTTGACTTTTGGGATTTAAACCGCCTTCAAGCTAAACCTGGTGATCTATGTAATTTTCCGGTCAGATACAGCGACAGTTATCGTAATAACAACTGAATCTGCCTGTATATGAGAAAAATATGCGAAAATAGTAGTTTGGACTACCACCGATTTCAGAGTTATCGCATATTAATATAGTCTGAAGTAAAGACATTCCCTTCAGCCAGGTGTATACTACCTATTTTCACTCGATTAAAAATTGTGTAAACGTGCTATTCAATTGTCTGTAATATGAGTAACGACATAGATCTGATCAAACGTCTTGACCCCAGTGCGATGGATCAGATCATGCTTTATCTGGCTTTTAGTGCCATGCGGACGAGTGGGCACAGGCATGGGGCATTTTTAGACGCAGCCGCAACAGCAGCAAAGTGTGCAATTTACATGACCTATCTGGAGCAGGGGCAAAACCTGCGGATGACAGGGCATTTGCACCACCTGGAGCCGAAACGGGTAAAAATTATTGTAGAAGAAGTCAGACAGGCTCTAACAGAAGGCAAACTATTAAAGATGCTGGGTTCTCAGGAACCGCGCTATTTGATTCAATTGCCTTATGTCTGGCTAGAAAAGTATCCTTGGCAACCGGGGCGATCGCGCGTTCCTGGTACCAGCCTGACAAGTGAAGAAAAAAAACAAATTGAGCAAAAACTTCCAAATAATCTACCTGATGCCCAGTTAGTTAGCTCTTTTGAGTTTCTGGATTTGATTGAGTTTTTACACAGGCGATCGCAAGAAGACTTGCCGCCGGAACACCAAATGCCTTTGAGTGAAGCTTTGGGTGAGCATATCAAGCGCCGTCTGCTCTACTCAGGAACGGTAACACGCATTGATTCTCCTTGGGGAATGCCCTTCTACGCTCTTACCCGTCCTTTTTATGCTCCCGCAGACGATCAAGAACGCACTTACATCATGGTAGAAGATACCGCTCGGTATTTCCGCATGATGAAGAATTGGGCAGAACGGCGGCGAAATGCCATGCGCTTACTAGAAGAACTTGATATCCTCCCAGAAAAAATGGAGCAGGCTATGGAAGAATTGGATGAAGTTATCCGTGCCTGGGCAGATAAATATCACCAAGACGGTGGTATTGCAGTGGTTTTACAGACAGCTTTTGGTGAAAGAGAAGACTAGTCGCCCTAGGGACTTTCAAATAAAAAAATATCCCATCCCTGCGGGACGCTACGCGTAGCAAGATCCCCAAAGGGGTACGATTTTAATCCAGGGTATATTTTACTTGAGTGAGGAAAATTCGTTTTGATTCCAAAAATTAGATAATTTATTTTTTGGAGTTCCACTACCCAAAATTCAAAAAGCTTACTTTATAAGCTTTTCACTGATTTTGTCCCTTGCTTAGTAGTAGGGGTATCGTTGATCTATTTAAACTGTCATACTGTACTGGTAGTACAAAAGTCACAAGCAATTTTGTGACTTTTGTATTGTAAATATTTGGGTTGCATAATTGCAAGCAGGGGTAATTATAGCAAGTTTTATATAAATATTTTTGCTCAAACCATAGTAGGGTAGACATTTTAATGCCTACCCTACTAATTAACCTGTATTCTCAGTCAATTACAAAGGACTGTAATTAATTTGTCGTGCCGGGTTGCGTTGGAACAATCGGTTGCGTTGGAATAACCGGTTGTGTTGGAACAATCGGTTGCGTTGGAGTAACCGGTTGTGTTGGAAATGGGGTAGTCTCTAAACTTGGAGTTGAACCCGCAGGTATTATAGTTGGCGGTGTAGACGAAGATGAAGCACCTATAACACTATCATCAGCACTGATACAAGTATCTAATGCCTGTGTAGCAGGAAAGTCGATTTGACTACGCAAGCCAACCACACACTGGCCAAAACGCACAGGCAACAAACTACGTCCACAGTAGTTTAAAACTGCCGGATTAGCTTCTTCCTTAGTACTTAAGCTAACACCAACTACACAGGTAGCTAACTCCTCAGGACGTCGGGCATTCCCACAAGTAGAAAGCGCATCTGTCGCGGCAATTTGGGTTTCCTTATCAATTTTAACCACGCAAGCAGCCAAATCCCTTGGACGCAGTGCTGCTGCACAAGCTTGTGATGCCGCTTCTGCTGTTACACCCACGCTCAAAAGGCGACCCGCACAGACACTATAATCGTTGCTGTAAGAGGCAGCGATCGCTGTATTTGGTAAAATCGTTGCCAAGCATCCAGCTATAGCCACTGGTACTGTTAAAATCCTAGAGGTGGAACTGGCTTGTTTGTTCTTACCTCTATTAACCGCTTTATTGCTCATTGATGTTGCCATTCTCCAAACACCCAAAGTTATGCTAACTCAAATATTTTAAAAATCCTCTGTAATTAAAGAATTTCAGCGTGAGTAAGGTATGGACATAATTAATTATGCCGAAAATTATGTTAATATAACTGTTTGAAAGATAAGTAGGCAACGTAAAAAGTATTTCAGAGTAAGAATACTGCGTAAACCAATCTGATGATTGAGTAGCCTACGAAACTAAATAAACACAAAAAACTTATTGGCAAGAGTACGGCGTGACAGGCCGGAATTCAAGCTTGGAAGCTAGTGTGTCGGCTTTACCGACTTAAAGCAACTGGCGTAAAAAAGATGCCTTTACTTTTGTAGGATACGTCATACCAAAGTAAAGGCATCAAAGAACCAAGAATCCACTGATTTTTAATCAGGGGAATGTCAAAATCGAATGTTTGGGTAAAGTTTAAACAGGATTAGATTAAGGAAACTCATGTCCCGATATAGAGGGCCACGCCTCAGAATTGTACGCCGCTTGGGCGATTTACCAGGATTAACTCGTAAAAGCGCTAGACGCGCTTACCCACCTGGGCAGCATGGTCAGAACCGCAAGAAGCGCTCTGAGTATGCTATCCGTCTAGAGGAAAAGCAAAAGCTTCGCTTCAACTACGGTTTGACTGAAAAGCAATTGCTGCGCTATGTGCGAAAAGCCAGACGTGTTACTGGTTCTACCGGACAAGTGCTGTTGCAATTGCTAGAAATGCGCTTAGATAATACCGTTTTCCGCTTAGGTATAGCTCCGACTATCCCAGCAGCTCGTCAACTGGTAAATCACGGTCACGTAACTGTTAACGGTCGTGTAGTTAATATTGCCAGCTACCAATGTCGTCCTGGTGAAGTAATTGCTGTTAGGGATCGGGCACAATCACGGAAGTTGGTGGAAGCTAACTTGCAATATCCCGGTTTGGCCAACCTCCCCAGTCATTTGGAGTTTGACAAAAATAAGTTGGTTGGTAGAGTCAACAGCGTTGTTGAGCGAGAATGGGTGGCACTACAAGTTAATGAACTACTTGTGGTGGAATACTACTCACGACAAGCCTAATTGTCATTTGTCCTTAGTCATCTCTTACAAAGTTCTGATCGGAGGAAACCTCCGCTCAGACTTTGCGCTTTGTCCTTAGTTATTTGCAAAGGGCAAATGACCAATGACCTTTTTTTAATTAAAAGTTAAAAATTAAGAAGAATAATAATTTTTAATTAATTTGGGGTACAGAGCCAACAATGAATCAAAGATTCAGTGGCCTACAAGACGCTCGCGGACTCGCTTTCCGCGTCGCTATCAGTGGTGGGTTCAAGCCCCGACTGATTGCAATTTTTAATTAATAATTTTTAATTGGAGCGTTCGCGTAGCGTCTCGTAGAGAAGCGACTTGACTATCCGCCAATTTGCGACATGGTGCGGCTATATGTACCTAAAATGCCAGAATCGCGCCCTTTAAAGTTAATTTCTGGCTTGATTCCCAGTAAATGCCTTACCTGCTCTTGTAATTGAGCGGTGGTAGTGCCAGAACGTAGAGCAGTTTTTAAATCTATTTGACCAGTTTCATTCAATAAACAGGGACGCAGCCAGCCATCGGCACTCAGACGCATCCGGTTACAACGATCGCAAAAACATTCTGACATTTGACTAATGAATCCCAGTGTCCCCTTCGCACCGGGAATCTGAAAGACATCAGCAGGGCCTGCGCCACGAACTTGTGATTCTGTCAAGCCCCAGCGATCGCGGATAGATTCTCGTAAATCGGCTGAAGATAGCCAACCGCGATCGCCAAATAAATGTACATTACCAATAGGCATAAATTCAATAAATCGAACGTGCCACTGTTTATCAATTGTCAGGGCGGCTAAATCTAGAACTTCGTGGTCATTAACGCCAGGAATCACCACTACATTCAGCTTTAGGGGGTCGAATCCGACCTGATGGGCAGCTTGAATCCCATGCCAAACTTGTTGCCAACGAGAACGCCCCTGATTACCAATAATTTGATCAAAAATGTCGGGATCAAGGGAGTCCAGACTAATATTAATTCGTCGCAAACCAGCATTGTAGAGGTTTTGTGCCATCGGAGCTAGCAAAAAACCGTTGGTGGTCATTGAGAGGTCTTGAGTTTGAGGAAAAGAGGCGATCGCGCTTACTAAATCTACCACACGCGGACGCAATAAGGGTTCACCCCCAGTCAACCGAAACCGATTAAAGCCTACCGGAATAAATACCTCTTCAATTAGGGTGAGCAGTTCTTCATCAGTTAATAGCTGTTGCTTGAGAATATAATCCAGTTCTACTCCCTCTGGCATACAGTATTGACAACGAAAATTACAGCGATCGATTAAGCTAATGCGGAGGTAGTCTACCTGGTTCATCGTTTTATTTTTATTGTCTCTGATTAATTAAAGACTTTACAAAGTTGGTTTACGCCTTCCTACTATATTTGTTGTAGCTCAAAATACCTTACTCCCCCTTAAGTGAGAGTCCACAGATTGTGGCATAATAAGCCGATCGCATCCACTCGTTAGTCATCAATCGTGCAAGATACCGACTCCATCAACGACCTTGCTGCTGCTTTACAGCAGCCAGCCGATATCAGCTTTGAACTGCCCGATCCAGAAGATGAACAGATTCTAGAGTCAGATTTTCAACAGCAGCTAGAAGTAGCTTGGCAGGTATGCGATCGCTTTGATTTGCAAACTGAAATCTGGCGGGGGCGAATTTTACGGGCTATCCGCGACAGAGAGAAAGTGGGTGGTGACGGACGTGGTACTGGCTTTCTGCGATGGCTAAAAGAGCGGGAAATCAGCAAGAGTCAAGCATACTCTTGGATTCAACTGGCGAATAGTGCCGATACTCTCATCGAAGACGGTAAACTTGATCCCGGAACTGTAAACAACTTCAGCAAACGGGCATTTGTTGAAACCTCCAAAGCAGTCCCAGAAGTGCAACAGATGGTGAGTGAAGCCGCCCAAAAAGGCGATCGCATCACCAGGCGCGAAGTGCGTCAACTCAGCGATGAATGGACAGCCATGTCCTCAGATTTATTACCTGAAGCAGTCAAGGAAAAAGCAGCAGATAATACCCTTCCACCGCGCTACATCGCCCCACTGGTGAAGGAAATGGAAAAACTGCCAGAATCGCACCAAAAGTTTATCCAAAAGGAAATTGCTGCTAATCCTGATGTGGATACCCTGAAGCAGGTAACTACCGAAGCGCGTAACTTGGCCAAATATCTCAAAGGGGCGGCTCAAGTCCAGGCGCTAACGCAGGAAAATATTGATATTGAAACAGCCTTAGAAGAAGCGCAAAGAGTCGGCTGTCTGAGTATTGCTGCTGATTTGGTTAATCAAGCATCCCAGATTGAACAAACGATCGCTAAACTGTACATGACTTGGAAACGCATTGGTAATTTGGCGGATAGATTATATGTAGATACTGGCGCAAGTACACCCAACTTGCGATCGCTCCTCACTTGCCTGGAACCTCTGGGTGGTGAAATCATGGAATTGCAACTTAGTGGTGCGACTGAACACACTGTACGTCTACAAATTCAGGAAACGAGTCAAAAGGGCGGTTAGAAACCGCGTCTACATAGACAAAACCCACCTCCGTGGGTTTCAAAACCTTAATTTTTCCTTAGGATTTGTGTAAAAATAACCTGAACAATTTTTGTGCGAAAGCTAGATTTAGCAAGCTATTCCAAATAAATTTTGTACAACTTATTTTTACATGATGCCTTAGCCCCCGGAGGCGGACTACCCTTCTCTTCGAGAGTCTACGCCCTAACCGTAGCTATGCCGCAGGCTTTACGGAAAGGCTTCTCTACGAGACGCTACACGAACGCCTACGTTTGTGTAGCCGCGAATTCCATTGCCTTGGCTCTAGTTTGACTGTTTATTTTCTAATTAGCAGCGCAAGATGTAGCGGTGAGCGCAGAGTTATGGGGCGAGGCAGTAGGAACTTGAGCAACTAAAACCACATTCCCATTGGCATCCATAACCCATCCTTGAGCTTCCACAATTTCATCAGGTTCATTGACAGAATTAACTTTCTGTGATTTTTCTTCTGTGTCTCGCTGCGCCTTAACAGCCACTCTTTTCTGAATACCACCAGCAATATTCTGACTCTCTGGAGAGAGTGCGATCCAATCTGCCAGCACCGCATCATCAGATATCAATGGCTGCGTAGGATCGGCTACTATTCCTCCACGCCCAGTAGCAATAAATGAACTCCTGGCTATTTTTCCACCAGAATCACAACCAGCAGCAATTTGCTGCGAAGCATCAACCAGATTTACGGGTAGTTCGATTAATCCTTTACTGGGGTCAACATCTGGTGAGTTGATTTGTACAGTGCCATTTAATGTAGGGTTTTGCTGAGAAAACGCGGTGATGTCACTTGTTAGCAGTCTACTTGGGTCTAGTGGCTGTTTAGGGTTTAACAGCCTTTCTACCTCTGCACGGGTGCGCGGCACAAAACCAAAGATACTCTTAGCGTTGATTGTGATTTTACCACCAGAGGCAGAGAAGGCATTAGCGGTGATATCATTATTTTCGGAGGGATCGGTGACAAGGAAGCCATTAGGTGCATTGATGGTAATATTACCGCCATCTCCATTACCCTCTGCATTAGTGGTTATTTTACTTTCATGGCGCATCATCAATATGTCTTGCACGTCTAAGGTAATATTCCCGCCCCGACCTGAGTCACTGTCAGATGTAAGTTTTCCTTTGTTGTCTAGAAGTATGGAGCGGGCTGTTACATTTACATCGCCTGCTTTACCTAGAATATATCCATCTCCTGGATAAATGTAATTCTGGTCAAATTGACTGCTTACAGTGACTTCAGCCCCATCCTGGATAATGAATTTTCCTGTAGTAATTGTTACTTTCCCGGCATCTCCAGAAGTGTTAGTCGAAGCAAACAAGCCGCTAGACAAACCGCTTGAGGTTCCGATTAGTTCTACGGACTCTAAGGCGTTCACAGTTAAATTGCCTCCTGCTCCTGTACCTGGTATAAGTTGTGAATTCTGATTCGATGCAATAGAGTCTGTTGCCGCTTGTCCGCCATCTTGGATACGTAACCTTCTAGTATTGATCGTTATCTCGCCCGCTTTTCCGGCAACAGCAGTTGAACTAAACAATCCACTAGATGTAATCGACCCAGTATTTGGGTCGGTAAAGCTACCAATTACCTCCACGGACTCGGAGGTGTTCACGGTCAACTTTCCCCCATTACCCTCTCCCCTAGTAATAGTAGATACTGCTGCGCCATCCCGAACAATTAATTTCCTGGCATTAATCGTTAAATCTCCACCATCTATTGCACCTGTAACCTGGGTTCTTAAGCGAACAAGATAACCTTTTAGTTCAATGGTGTTGCCCTGCACCTGGATGTTGCCTCCACTGCCATCTCTGTTACTAGCATCTACCTGAGATGGAATATCAGAACCGTTAACAGTTCGCCGGATTAGTTGAATATTCTGGAAATTTTGGACATCTTTATATCCCAAAACCCAACCTTGGGTCGTTGGGTTCAGACTAACCAAACTATTAGCAGCGACACTTCCTAGCTCAATTCGTCCAGATATTGCAGTTAAATTCCCGCCCTCCAGAGTTATATCACCGCCTACAAGTGCCAAGGTTTTATCTGGCTGCACTTGTAGACCAACAGGGTTACGTGCCCCATTTGGATTTGCTTGGGATTGATTGCGGATGGGAGCCGCAGTTGCTCCGAATTGTAACCCAGTGGGTACACTTACTGTTAGCAGGGGCGTAGTTCGGGGATCTGTGGCACTAAACTTTGTACCATCAACAAAGTTCAAACTACTTGCAGTACTCGCCACAAATGAACCTTGAATTTGTAAAGAAGCATTGTTACCAAAAATAATCCCATTGGGATTAATTAGAAATAGGTTAGCTGGGCCGTCTGGTTTCAGGATGCCATCAATATTAGAAATAGACTTACCTGTTACCCGGCTAATAATGTTTTGAATATTTAAAGGATTTTGAAAGTGAGCCGTAATCCCTGTAGGTACAGAAAATTCCTCAAAACTGTGGAACAGATTGTTTCCTGCTCTGGTTCCACCTTGAATAATTGTGATATTACCCTGTGGTGTAACCTGAGAATTAGTAGGTAGAGTTCCATCCTGGGTAATTTGAGCAATAGCGGAGTTTCCGCAGAAAGCTATTGCACCACATACTGCAAATCCTATCCTTTTAAACCAGACCCACAGATTACTCATACTTGATATTCTACCGCTCTAAAAAAGCATTAATTGCTGAACAATAGTTACGCTAAACCTGTATTAACGTGAGTGCGATAATTAGACTACATCTGAATGGAATCGGCAATTTGCGTTTCCCTCTTTACCAACACCTTATAGCGTTTATCATTTGCAAACAATATTATGTGATAGGGCACAACAGTTTTGTACCCTTTCAAAAAACTGTATTTCACACAATTCAAAATGGCACTATTACCTTTACTCTCAATAAATTGAGGCAATAGCAATTAAGTGGAAAATAGTGTTAAGGCTAAACTTTAATGACATATCATACCGTCATCCATTTTTGTTGACCTACGAAAAACTTGTGTTCCACGCAATTAAAAACAATGTTATTGCCTTTACTATCAAAAATTTGACACTATAGTAATTAAATTGACAATACTGTTAAGGCTTACATACCCTATTACCATCATCATCCACCCAGCAACTCTTTAACTCCTTCTTTCTAGGTGGAATTCCTTGGGTAACATCCTGAACATTCTTTTCTCCAGTAGGATCATTTAATTCAGTTTTATTAAGGTCTATATTGCTTTGCAGGTCATGATAATTATCTCCTGATATACCATGATTTTCCCTTAAACTACTAAATTCTGAGTTATTCAAGCTCTGACTAATTTCCTTTTGAATCTTGTCTGTTAGCAGTTGTGTGTTTTGAGAATTCATGACTTTTGCTCTCCTTGCAGATTGGTAAATGTGTGAACTTATCTTGTGATGTACTAATTTAACCTGACTTCTATTAGTACAGTTTGGCAATTAAGAAATTAAGAATACGGGATCTATAAGGAAACGAAAGAGTTAAGCTACTAAACTTGCGAACTCTCATAATTATGACTTCAGCTTGGCTAGTAACAATTACGCATTGCCTAATAAAACTTCATATATGCTGAATTTTCTTAAAGCATTCATGAATCTGGCTGCTAACCGTTCATCACTTAAGAGGATTGAGTAATTGATATCATCCTCAACTCTCATACCTGCTTACGATTTGGATAACCCCACAGGCTAAAGCCTTAGCGTTAGCCGTTTCATCTTTCTCATACCGTCAGAAAAAGCCAACACCCCACAGATGAGTTGGATAGGAGGAGCGGCTTGTATAAAGGTCATAGCAAATCAGCGATGTCTACGGCGGACTACGCCAACGCACCCACAGATGAGTTGAGTAGAAAAGGCGATCGCTTATATCAAGGTCATTGCGAAAAAGGGATGTCTACCACAGGCTACGCCAACGCCCTGACACTTGAATTCAGCCAAAAGGGCGATCGCACCAACAAAACCAGAATCTAGATTTTTAATTACCAGTGCAAGATGAAGCGACGAGTGAGGAGCTACGAGGCGAGGCAGTGGGTACTTGAGCAACCAAAACCACGTTACCATTGGCATCCCTTACCCACCCTTGGGCTTCCACAATTTGAGTAGGTTCATTGACAGAATTAAATTTCTGTAATTTTCTTCCTATGTTTTGCTGTGCCTTAACAGCCACTTTTTTCTGAATACCGCCAGCACTATTCTGACTCTCTGGAGAAAGTGTGATCCAATCTGCTAGCACCGCATCAGCCATCAGTGGCTCTGTGGGATCGGGTGCTAGCCCTCCACGCCCAGTAGCAATAAATGAACTCCTTCCTATTTTTCCACCAGAATCACAACCAGCAACAATTTGCTGCGAAGCTTCAACCAAATTTACAGGCAGTTCAAGTAAGCTTTTACTGGAGTCAGCATCTGGTATGTTTATTTGTACAGTGCCATTTAATGAAGCATTTTGGTTAGAAAATGCCGTGATGTCACTTGTTTGCAACTTGTTCGGGTTTATTTCTTCTGGGTCAAGCTTTTCTACACCTGCACGGGTACGGGGCACAAAACCAAAGATGTTCTTAGCGTTGATTGTGATTTTACCACCTGAGCCAGAGAAGGCATTGGCAGTGATATCGCTATTTCCCAAGGAAGGCGTAACAATGAAGCCATTAGGTGCATTGATCATAACATTACCGCCATCTCCACTAAGCCCTGCTGTACCTGCATTAGCGGTTATTATACTTTCGTCGCGCATCAATAATAAGTCCCGCACCTGTAGCGTAATATCTCCGCCTTTACCCGACTCACTATTAGATGTAAGTTTTCCTTTGTTGTCCAGAAGTATGGAGCGAGCGGTTATATTTAAATTGCCCGCTTCCCCTAACTTATTTGAATCTCCGATATTAATTACATTTTTTCGAGCTTGGCTGCTCACAGTTATTGCAGCCCCATCCTTGATAATCAATTGCCCTGTAGTTAGGGTCAAGTTTCCACCATCTCCAGGCCCTTCAGTTCCAGAAGACAAGCCACTGAGTATAGAACCATTTGGTGAGGTTCCAATTAGTTCTACCGACTCAGAGGCGTTCACTGTCAAGTTTCCTGCTTTTCCTGTAGCTGGTATAAGTTCGTTAAAAATATAGTTATATATACTCTCAGAGCTTGTTGATATTCTCGCCCCTCCTTGGATAAGCAGCTTTCTAGTGTTAATTGTTATACCGCCAGCGTTTTTATCGCCATAAGTTGCACTAAATAATCCACTGGATATTAAATCACTACCATTTTGGAGGATAGGAATGGGAGTACCACCGATTAGTTCCACGGAATCTGAGGCGTTTATGGTCAATTGCCCCTGCAATTGTGCTCCATCTCTGACCACTAACTTCTTAGTAGTGATATTTATATTTCCAGGGTTTCCAGTGGAGAAACTCTGAGTAAACAGTTGCGTCTCTTGTTCAACTACTACAGACTCTGAGGCGTTCACTGTCAAATTCCCTGATGATTGCTCTTCAAAAGGATTAACTAGAACTAGGAAACTGCCAGCTATCCGCACAAGCTTGCCTTGCGTATGGATATTGCTGCCACCCTCTCCATGAGTATCTACAGTAGATGGAATTTTATTTAACTGGATGAGTTCGATATTTTGGAAATTTTGAACACCTTCATATCCAAATGCCCAACCTTGGTTCGTTGGACTTAAACTGACCAGACTATTACTCGCGACGCTTCCTAACTCAACTCTTCCGTCCTTGGCTGTTATATTCCCCCCTTCTAGCGTTATATCACCGCCTATAAGTGCCAAGGTTTTGCCTTCCTGCACCTGTAAACCAACGCCTTGTCCAAAGATATTAATTGCACCATCTGGCGCTGCTTGGGATTGATTGCGGATGGGAGCCGCAGTTGCTCCGAATTGTAAGCCAATGGGAACACTTACTGTTAGTAAAGGTGTAGTTTCAGGAGATGTAGCACTAAACTTTGTACCATCAGCAAAGTTCAAGCTACTCGCCGTACTAGCCACAAACGAACCGCCAATATTTAAAGAAGCATTGGGCCCAAAAACAATGCCGTTAGGATTAATCAGAAACAGGTTGGCTGTGCCGTTAGCTTTCAGAATGCCATCTATATTAGAAATCGAATTGCCTGTTACCCGACTGATGATGTTTTGAATATCTGTTGCATTGTTAAAGTGGGCTGTGCTTCCCGCAGGGACGGAAAACTGTTCAAAGCTGTGGAACAAGTTTGTACCACGAACAGCTCCACCATCAATCTGATCTATGGGCTGACCATCGATTAACTTTGGTGTAACGATTGAACTTTCAGATCCAAGTGTGCCATCCTTTTGTATTTGGGCTAAGGCAAAACTCTCAAACAAAGTGAGCACTCCAGCAATTGCTAAAGTACTCACTATCCCTAATTCCCAGCACCAACTGCTTTGGTATCGAGACATCACTAACCTGCACCCAGAAAATAAGAGTATATTGAAATACTGTTCCTTGCTAATCAAGTTAAGTATAGTGATACTTGAGATTATCTTTTTAACCTAACTAGTAAATTCAAGGTTCAGCCTTTTTATACTCACTAGAATAAACTCTTTGCAGTCTGAAGAGTAAATTAATTATTTAGCAGTTACAGCCTAGAGGATTTCCATTTGACGGGCAAGGGACACACCATGACCTTTGCATTAGCACAATTCCCTGTTCATCAGCTGCATCACCAGATTTGATTTCATTTGGGTCAAGATTGCACTGCCACTGAACTTTCAGAGTTTTATCATCTAATACTCCGTATTTTTCAAGCACGCTGTCTAAGCCAGCATTCTGAACGCTTTCAAGCAATTTCTGTTGAATCTCGTCTTGTAACTGCTGTAATGTTTTAGAGTCCATAACTGTTGCCACTACTTATAAGATATGTATGATTTTTGCTTCAGCTTGGCTAGTCATAATTACGATTAGTGTCACAAAAATTAATATTCGTAGTGCTAGATTTACTTTAAGCATTGATGAAGGTGATAGCGATTCTTATTCATATTCGGTACAAATTATACTCAAAAGTCTAAGGGCACGGCACTGCCGTGCCCCTACGGGTGTACCTCACCAAAATCTAAAATTCCCTCCCATACCTTCTCTCGCTAATTCTTAATTCCCGTGGTGGCAATACCTTGGATAAACTGACGCTGACCGATGAGAAATAATGCCATCACTGGAACTGTCGCTATTGTTACCGCCGCCATCATTAAGGGCCAATTATTCGTAAATTGCTCTTGAAACTCTGCCAACGCTAGCTGTACCGTTCTTAGTTCTGGTCGTGTTGTAAATACCAGAGGCTTAAATAAATCATTCCATTCGCCGATGAAGGTGAACAAAAACAACGTCACCAAAGCTGGACGGGCTAAAGGTAACATTACCCGCCACAAAATTTGCAGTCGGTTCGCCCCATCTATGGCTGCGGCTTCCTCTAACTCCACGGGAATTGTCTGGAAATATTGACGTAACAAAAAAATCCCAAATCCGTTGACAGCAGTGGGTAAAATGAGCGCGCCGTATGTATTTATCAGGTGTCCCCATTTCAAAACCAAAAAGATGGGAATCACTAATAACTGAAAGGGAATCACTAAAGTTGCTAACACGACCAATAGCAGTGCTTGACGGCCCCGAAACTTCAGCCGTGCTAGGGCGTAACCCGCTAAAGCGGAAGTGACAATCTGAAACGCCGTCACAGCGATCGCTACCAAGGTAGAATTAGCAAACGCCAGCAAAAATTTTCCCTGTTGCCATGCAACCCGGTAATTAGCTAAAGACCAGTTATTTTTGGACACATTTTCCGCGCTGTTGGCCGTCGGTTCAAAGGAGGTGAGAAAGACCACAAACAATGGTAGTAGAACGATAAATGCCCCTAGCAGTAAGACTACTAGGCTCAAAAAATCGCCAGATTTCAGATTTGGGTTTGGTTTAAACATAACTTGAGCTGCAAAGCATTTGTTTCGCTAGTACTAGAGCATCTCACCCAGCAACAGTTAATCTATAAACATAGTTACTTGTTAAGTTAAATTAAACCACAGTGATTATTGCCCTCAGTTCATGGGGTAAATTGAATCCTGGTGTCAAATAATTCTTCTTTTACAGGAGTAAACATACCATGCAGCAACTTACAGACGAATTTAAAGAATTAGATTTCAAGAGCGAAACATACAAAGATGCTTATAGCCGGATTAATGCGATCGTGATTGAAGGGGAGCAAGAAGCCCATGAAAATTACATTACACTAGCCCAATTGCTGCCAGAATCTCATGATGAATTGATTCGCCTATCTAAGATGGAAAGTCGGCACAAGAAAGGGTTTGAAGCTTGTGGACGCAATTTGCAAGTCACCCCAGATTTGCAATTTGCCAAGGAGTTTTTCTCTGGACTACACCAAAATTTCCAAACAGCCGCCGCAGAAGGAAAAGTTGTTACTTGCTTGTTAATTCAGTCTTTGATTATTGAATGTTTTGCGATCGCAGCATACAACATTTACATCCCCGTTGCCGACGATTTTGCCCGCAAAATTACTGAGGGAGTAGTAAAAGATGAGTATAGCCACCTCAACTTTGGAGAAGTTTGGTTGAAAGAACACTTTGCAGAATCCAAAGCTGAACTTGAACTTGCAAATCGCCAGAACCTACCCATCGTCTGGAAAATGCTTAACCAAGTAGCAGATGATGCCCAAACAATGGCAATGGAAAAAGATGCTTTAGTAGAAGACTTTATGATTCAGTACGGTGAAGCATTAAGTAACATCGGTTTTACGACTCGCGATATTATGCGCTTGTCAGCCTACGGACTCATAGCCGCTTAATAAAGTGCTGAGTTATGAGTGCTGAGTTATGAGTGAAGAATGAAGAAATTATCTGAAACTTATTCAATATTTTCTACTTAAAATATTGTCTCAGCACTCAGCACTACTGAACCACTTGATATTCCACCCTTTCGAGACAGCATAAGCCTAATAATCACTACATGTTTGGTCTAATTGGACATCTGACTAGTTTGGAACACGCTCAATCGGTAGCTCAAGAATTGGGATACCCAGAATATGCCGATCAAGGGCTAGACTTTTGGTGTAGCGCCCCGCCGCAAATTGTTGATAGCATTATTGTCACCAGTGTGACTGGACAACAAATTGAAGGAAGGTATGTAGAATCTTGCTTTTTGCCAGAAATGCTAGCGAGTCGCCGCATCAAAGCCGCAACTCGCAAAATCCTCAACGCCATGGCCCATGCACAGAAGCATGGCATTAACATTACAGCTTTAGGCGGATTTTCCTCCATTATTTTTGAAAACTTTAAGTTAGAGCAGTTTAGCCAAGTCCGCAACATTAAACTAGAGTTTGAACGATTCACCACAGGAAACACGCATACTGCCTACATTATTTGTAAGCAGGTGGAAGAAGCGTCAAAACAATTAGGCATTGATTTATCAAAAGCAACTGTTGCTATATGTGGAGCAACTGGCGATATTGGTAGTGCAGTTACACGCTGGCTAGATGCGAAAACAGATGTCCAAGAACTTTTGTTGATCGCCCGCGATCAAGAACGCCTCAAAGAGTTGCAAGGCGAACTGGGGCGAGGAAAAATCATGGGTTTGACAGAAGCACTACCCCTAGCCGATGTTGTGGTTTGGGTTGCCAGTATGCCCAAAGGTGTGGAAATTGACCCCACCACTTTGAAACAACCCTGTTTGTTGATTGATGGAGGTTATCCTAAAAACTTAGGGACTAAAATTCAGCATCCTGGGGTATATGTGTTAAATGGTGGAATTGTCGAGCATTCCCTGGATATTGACTGGAAAATTATGAAAATCGTCAATATGGACGTTCCAGCCCGCCAGTTGTTTGCTTGTTTTGCCGAATCAATGCTGCTGGAATTTGAGAAGTTATACACGAACTTTTCGTGGGGACGGAATCAGATTACCGTAGACAAAATGGAGCAGATTGGTCGGGTGTCAGTAAAACATGGATTTAGACCATTACTGGTTTAACAAAGAGTTAGGAGTTAAAAGTTAAGGGTTAGCAGTTAGAGTTAGCATTTAGAGTTAAAAGTTAAGAGTTAATAACTTTCATAGGCCTACACCTTCTAATACCTAACTCCTCACCCCTAACTCTTAACTCCTCACTCCCAACTCATAACTCCTCACTCCTAACTCTGAAAAACCTATAACTCATAACTTATAACCCCTACGATGGCAACTACCGAGCGTAAACCGCTACTGTTAGATTTTGAAAAGCCCCTAGCAGAACTTGCAACCCGAATCGATCAAATTCGGCAACTTGCAGAAGAAAATGGTGTCGATGTTTCTGGTCAAATTCGTCAACTAGAAGCACGCGCTATGCAACTGCGTGAGGAAATTTTCAGTAGTCTATCCCCGTCTCAGCGACTGCAAGTTGCTCGTCATCCGCGTCGCCCCAGTACTCTCGATTACATTCAGGCTATTAGTGATGAATGGATGGAATTGCATGGCGATCGCTGTGGTGGTGACGATCCGGCTTTAGTTGGTGGTGTTGGTCGTCTAAGTGGGCAACCTGTGGTGATGTTGGGTCATCAAAAAGGCCGTGATACCAAAGACAATATTGCTCGTAACTTTGGAATGCCTTACCCTGGTGGCTACCGCAAAGCAATGCGATTGATGGAACACGCCAACAAGTTTAGTATGCCAATACTAACTTTTATCGACACGCCAGGAGCTTGGTCTGGAGTAGAAGCAGAACACCAAGGTCAAGGAGAAGCGATCGCCTACAACTTGCGGGAAATGTTTTGCTTAGATGTACCAATTATCTGCACAGTTATCGGTGAAGGCGGTTCAGGTGGCGCACTCGGTATTGGTGTAGGCGATCGCCTACTCATGTTTGAACACTCAGTTTATACTGTCGCTACTCCCGAAGCCTGTGCCGCTATTTTGTGGAAAGATGCTGCTAAGGCTCCCCAAGCAGCTGTTGCTCTAAAAATTATTTCCCACGACCTGAAAAAGTTGGGAATTATCGACCAAATACTGCCTGAACCCACCGGTGGCGCTCATTCCGATCCTTTAAAAGCCGCTACCATTCTCAAGCAAGTGCTATTGGAAAATTTAGACGAACTCAATCGTTTAACCGCTCCAGAACGCCGTCAACTGCGTTACGAAAAATTCCGCAAAATTGGTGTTTTTACAGAAGTTGCCCACTAACAGCACTACATAGTGATTGATTAGCCGAGCAGCAATGCTATAATTGCCTATGTGCTTAAAGATTTTTAACAATCTAGCCATAGGCATTTCCATGTTTGGTAAATCTACTCAATTTTATTGAGTAAGTTTTATGTTATCTAAGTAATCTAATTTGAGTGTACGGCATGGTTTTCCAGGCGATGATTTGTTGTCTTCACTGGTAAAACTCAAAATACAGCCACTATTGCACTGCATCATAGCAGTTGTTTAATAGAAATCATCAGATTTTTAGATTCCTTTAATCTATCTAAACCGAGAAGTGTAAATAATTGGGTGGTAATAGGCTTTGGGAACTGCCAAAAAATTGGGAGACACCATGAGTGTTGAGCAAAAACGACGCGCCCTGATTACTGGGGCAAGTAGTGGAATTGGGAAAGCAACGGCTTTAGCCTTTGCGAAAGCAGGAATAGATGTTGCTTTAGTCAGCCGTTCTTTGGATAAGTTGGAGGCGGTAAGAGAAGCTGTAGAGCATACTGGGGTCGAAGCGAAAGCTTACGCTGTAGATTTAGCGCGGATCTCCGAAGTAAAAGAAAAGATCCAAGCGATCGCTCTTGACTTTGGTGATATAGACATTCTGGTAAACAATGCTGGCATGGCCTATACAGCTACTTTGAGTGAAATCCCTCTAGAGGGCTGGCAGCAGGTAATTGACTTGAATCTTACCAGCGTGTTTCAGTGCATTGTGGGAATTTTGCCTTCAATGCGCGATCGAGGCATAGGCACAATTATTAACGTTGCCTCAATTGCCGCCAAGCAGCCCTTTCCCGGTTGGGGAGCATACAGCGTCAGCAAAGCTGGTTTGATTGCCCTTTCTCAAACCCTGGCACAAGAAGAACGCACCCACGGCATTCGTGTCACAACTATTTGTCCTGGCGCAGTCAATACCGAACTTTGGGACACAGAAACAGTCCATGCCAACTTAGACCGTTCCAAGATGTTAACCCCAGAAATTGTGGCTCAGTCAATTCTCCACACTGTTCTATTACCACAACAGGCAGTTATTGATGAATTGCTCCTGATGCCCAGTGCTGGCGCACTCTAATTGCAAAGTTAGGAGTTAGTAGTTAGGAGTTAGGAATTAGAATTTTTAACTCATAACTCATAACTCATAACTCATAACTAATGACAAAACCATAACCAAGATTGAATCATGACTACCGGTAGTTCCAACGGTTCCAATTTCTCTCAATCACCTCTGATCCCTGATTTGGCAGAAGCCATAACTCCTAGACCCGATCGCAACACCCACAACGGGCGACAAGCGGATGTGTCCCCCCCAAAAGAGGAACATCTGGAGGAAATGAAGGACGCCGTGCGGACACTAATATTGGGAGTTGGCGAAGACCCAGAACGCGAAGGACTCCTCAAAACACCCAAGCGAGTGGCTGAGGCAATGCGGTTTCTTACCAGTGGCTACACCCAATCCCTTGAAGAACTCGTTAACGATGCCATCTTTGATGAAGGGCATAACGAGATGGTACTAGTGCGAGATATTAATTTCTTTAGTCTGTGCGAACACCATATGCTGCCATTTATGGGTAGAGCGCACGTTGCTTATATCCCCAACCAAAAAGTTGTGGGACTGAGTAAGCTGGCCCGCATTGTTGAGATGTATTCCCGTCGCTTGCAAGTGCAGGAGAGATTAACCCGCCAAATTGCCGAAGCAATCCAAACCATTTTGGAACCTCAAGGGGTAGCCGTTGTGATGGAAGCTAGCCACATGTGTATGGTGATGCGCGGCGTTCAAAAACCAGGCTCTTGGACTGTCACTAGTGCAATGGTTGGTGCGTTCCAAGACGAACACAAAACCCGCGAAGAATTTTTTAACTTGATTCGCCATCAACCAGCATTCTTTTAAGGAATGGGGCATGGGGCATGGGGCATTGGGCATTGGGCATTCAAAAGAGGCAGAGGGGCGGGGTGCAGGGGGCAGAGGGGAAAACTCTTCTCCCTGCTCCCTGCTCCCTGCTCCCTGCTCCCTGCTCCCTGCTCCCTGCTCCCTGCTCCCTGCTCCCTGCTCCCTGCTCCCTGCTCCCTGCTCCCTGCTCCCTACTCCCTACTCCCTGCTCCCTGCTCCCTACTCCCCAATTTCTCAAACAACTTGGCTACTTTATCTAAATCTTTATTTCCAGGTGCGCGTTCCACTCCACTAGATAAATCAACGCCACTGGGATTAACCTGACTTAGAGCTTCCACAATATTATCTGCTGTTAATCCCCCAGCTAAAAACCAAGGGCAATTGGGGTTAAATTGCTCTAACATTGTCCAATCTAAGGTTTTGCCTGTACCACCCAGTTGTTGCGGATGGTAGGCATCCAGTAGTAAAGTATCTACGTAGCCTGTGTAATCAATTGCTGTGTCAAGATCCTCAATACTCCGAATTCTTAGCGCTTTAATAATTTCGACATTGGGTAAAACTTGACGCAATTGGTAGCAAAAATCTGGTAATTCATCTCCGTGTAACTGGACACCAGTCAACCCAGAATCAACAACTATCTGACTGATTTCGGGGATACTGGCGTTGGCAAAAACACCAATTGTGTCAATATTAGCCGGGAGTTCTGCTACTGCTGCCTGAATTTGGGATGTAGTCACATAGCGAGTTGAGGTTGGCACACAAATAAATCCTAGTGCCGTTGCGCCCAGAGAGGCGATCGCTATAGACTGCTGTGGTTGAGTGATGCCGCAAATTTTAACGCGCATGGAAATTTAGCAAATTTAAAATAATTATCAAAAAAGTCTAAACTATCCGAAAAACTTTTGTGCCTTGGTAATTTTATAATTTTGTAGGTCTACATTAACTTTTCCATTTAGGAGACAAAAGCTTGATTTCATCTATCTTACTAGCAGCTGCCCCAACTGTTCCCACAACACCTGCGTGGAATCCTACAGTAGGCATCATCATCAGCATCAGTAGCTTAGTAATTGTTTTGCTAAGTACTAGGATTGAAAAACCCTTAGTTGGCCCCAAGTTCCCCATCCTGCCGATTAGTATTCCAACATTCGTTGCAGCAATGGCTTTTGGTCATATTATCGGCGTTGGCATCGTTTTAGGACTGACTAACATCGGTCGTCTGTAGTTTTGCAATGATAAAGGCGTTGCTTGTAACGCCGCGATCCATACAAAACTCCTAAAAAGGATTTTAGTTCTTTCTCCAGCAAGAAAACTCATAAGCATCAGCCAGCCTCTGTGTAATAAGTCTAACTAAGGGGAGAGAGATTAACCTTCCCCTTGAGGGACGATTCTAAATACTTCATCAGCGGAGGATTTATATGGCTCTAGAGACGGGATTAATCCCTTCTGTAAAGCTTATTCAGTTAATTCATGCAGGAGAAAGAACTATGATGTCATCAATTTTATTAGCAGCCCAAGCCACTTTACCCAAAACTGGCACAGAATGGAGCTGGACTGAAGCTGGAATTATTATCGGCATTTGTCTATTATGTCTTTTGATTATTCCTCGGACAATTCGCTATCCTCACGTTGGTCCTAAGATGCCTTTGCCTTTTCCCTCGCTGTTCAATAATCCTAGTGCCGCTACATTCCTCGCTGCAATGAGTGCTGGTCACCTGATCGGTACTGGTACCGTTTTAGGATTGAGTAATCTCGGCGTTATTTAAATTTGATTTCTATCTAACACACTCAAAACGACGGACAGGGGGCAGGGAGTGGGGAGTGGCGAGGCGAGCAGTGAGCAGGGAGAAGAGTTTTCCCCTCTGCCCCCTGCACCCCGCCCCTCTGCCTCTTTTGAATGCCCAATGCCCAATCCCCTATTCCCAATACTCAATCCCCCACTTCAGAGTTTTGCTCACAGGCACTAATTGTCTATTCTAGAAATAAGAGCATCTTGTAACTCGGCACTACCGAATTGATGCTCAGAAATATATGTATAAGGATATACGCAAATATTGCAGTAGAGGAACTACTAGCGATATCTAGTTTTAGGACAATGTAATGCAAACAAATTGGAAAATTGGGTCTTTATTTGGAATTCCCCTGTTTTTAGACCCGTTATGGTTTGTGATTTTAGGGTTGGCAACTCTCAACTTTGGGGTAGCTTATCAAGAATGGGGGCCTGTTATAGCTTGGAGTGCTGGAATAGTTATGGCACTGTTGCTATTTGGTTCGGTGTTACTACATGAGTTGGGTCACAGCTTGGTAGCCCGATCGCAAGGCATTAAAGTTAATTCAATTACCCTATTTCTGTTTGGCGGAATTGCTGCTATTGAAGAAGAATCTAAAACTCCGGGCAAAGCCTTTCAAGTAGCGATCGCTGGGCCTTTGGTAAGTATCGGACTATTTTTCCTGCTAAGTCTGGGAAGCCTTGTGATACCTGATACTAGTCCACTCAGTGTCATGGTCGGAGATTTGGCGAGAATTAACTTGGTGGTAGCTCTATTTAACATGATTCCAGGCTTACCTCTAGATGGAGGGCAAGTGTTAAAAGCAGCACTATGGCAAATAACAGGTAATCGTTTTCAAGCCGTACACTGGGCTGCAAAGGCTGGGCAAATTTTGGGTTACAGTGCGATCGCTTTAGGATTTGTTGTAGATTTTGTGACTAGGGAGTTAGTAGCTGGTTTGTGGATTGCCCTGTTAGGTTGGTTTGCTGTCCGCAACGCTAACACCTATGACAACATGACTACGTTGCAAGAAAGCCTACTCAAAGTTGTGGCGGCTGATGCGATGACTCGTGACTTTCGGGTA
This sequence comes from Nostoc sp. FACHB-888, assembly GCF_014696655.1. Lineage (NCBI taxonomy): Bacteria > Bacillati > Cyanobacteriota > Cyanophyceae > Nostocales > Nostocaceae > Nostoc > Nostoc sp. FACHB-888. Next base: position 75,405 of record NZ_JACJQM010000011.1, read on the forward strand.
ATTGATGCTGATCAAACATTGCTATCGTTTGCGGATTTATACCTGTTGGAAACCGTTCCCTCACAGATTTATTTTGCTGCATCTGATGGACGTTACCGAGGTTTAGTTTCCATTGACGATTTTCGTTTAACCCAAAGAAGTGAATGGGAAATCCAAACCTTACACAGCATTGTGCATCCCTTGACAGAAATACCGACTGTTTCTGAAGCAACAACGATAGCTGAGGTAATTAACAAACTGGAAAATGAGCAGTTACCTCGAATTACCGTACTTTCTCCGGCTGGCGCTGTAGCTGGTGTAATTGACCGGGGAGATATTGTACGGGCGTTGGCACAAAAGTTAAATTTACGGGTAGCAGATGATGAGATTAAGCGGGTCAAAGAAGAAGGTAGCTATCCGCCTGGGTTGCAACTGGGAGCAATAGCGAAGTCAATTATAAATTAAACTTCATACCTTCGTCATAGCTTTGCAATAGATTCGTCAAAAGCTTGTGTGATATTTAATTTGGTATTTGGTTACAAAATGCTTTTTTTGGGTAAAAGGTAGGATTTCCTACCTTTTTTATTTTTTAAATTAACGTGAGTTCAATAAAGCTCTCCCTGCCTTGAAGTAAAGTTCAAGTCTTTCCCTCTCCGATTCGGAGAGGGACGGTTTTACGTAGTAAAACCAGGGAGAGGTTTCTTTGACATTGCCTCAAAGGATTGGAAAATTATTAAAACTTCCAGTTTAAAGAGAGTAAAATGTAAGTACGTGATATACTACGTCTCTCACTTACCCTGGTTTTATGGCACTGCCAATTGTTGCAATTATCGGACGCCCAAATGTGGGCAAATCCACCCTGGTTAATCGACTCGCCGGGGAACAAACGGCGATTGTCCATGATGAACCGGGAGTGACACGCGATCGCACTTATCTACCAGCTTTCTGGAATGGTCGTGAATTTTTGGTGGTAGACACTGGTGGTTTAGTTTTTAATGATGATACCGAATTTTTACCACTGATTCGCCAACAGGCAATGACAGCCCTTGCAGAAGCGTGTGGCGCTATTTTTGTCGTAGATGGTCAAACAGGCCCTACATCGGCAGATTTAGAAATCGCCGAATGGATGCGCCAACAAACCGTACCCGTTCTACTGGCTGTAAATAAATGTGAATCTCCAGAACAAGGCTTAATGCAAGCTGCCGAATTTTGGGAATTGGGATTGGGCGAACCTTACCCCATCTCCGCAATTCATGGCAGTGGCACAGGAGAGTTACTCGACGAGTTAGTTAACCACATTCCTGCTGTTGAAGACATCCCAGAAACTAATGAAATCAAAGTAGCAATTGTGGGACGGCCGAATGTTGGTAAATCGAGCTTACTGAATTCTTTTGTCGGGGAAGAAAGGGCAATTGTCAGCCCAATTTCTGGCACAACCCGCGATGCTATTGATACCGTAATTGAACGAGAGGGACAAACCTACCGTTTGATTGACACCGCAGGCATTCGCAAAAAGAAACACATCGAATACGGCACAGAATTTTTTAGTATTAACCGTGCTTTCAAAGCGATTCGCCGCGCTGACGTGGTTTTATTAGTAATAGATGCCGTAGATGGAGTTACTGAGCAAGACCAAAAATTAGCTGGGCGGATTATTGAAGAAGGTCGAGCTTGCATCATCGTCGTTAATAAGTGGGATGCTGTCGAAAAAGACTCTTACACAATCTACGACTACGAAAAAACTCTGCAATCACGGTTACATTTTACCGAGTGGGCAGAAACAATTTTTGTAAGTGCCTTGTCAGGACAACGGGTAGAGAAGATTCTCGAATTGGTGAAAACTGCGGCTGAATCACACAAACGCCGTGTCAGCACATCAGTAATTAACGAAGTCTTAACAGACGCTGTGAGTTGGCATTCACCGCCAGCATCTCGTGGTGGGCGTCAGGGCAAGATTTATTATGGTACACAAGTAAGTAGCCAACCACCAACGATCGCACTATTTGTCAATGATTCCAAACGCTTCAACGACAACTACCGCCGCTACATTGAACGCCAATTCCGGCAACAGCTAGGATTTAAAGGCACACCAATTATTTTACTGTGGCGGAGCAAAAAAGTGCGTGATGCTGAAGTTGGTAATGTTAATAGAGCAACTCGCGTCAAAATAAGTTAGGAGACGCGATTCATCGCGTCTGTACAGGAGTTATGAGTTAAAACCAAAATTGCTATTTTTAAACCTATGTCAACATAATAGGTTAACCCAGAAGTCAAAACTCCTAACTCCCAACTCCTAACTTTCAAATGGATTTATTACGATCGCTGCCACTTGGACTTTATTTAGAACAACCCCAAACTTGGCTGCATAAAATCGACCCGCGAGTCAAGTTCGCTTGGTTGATGAGCTTTTTAACAAGCTATGTTTTAGCTAACAACTTTTGGCGGGTGCTGCTGGTAGTAATATTGATTCTTGCCACTTTAATTGCCAGAATTCCCCGAAGAGTATGGCAGCAGCAAATGGGTTGGCTGTTAATGCTATCGTTTTTTATCTTAGTGATCGGAGCCATTAGCCCTGATGCAATGGGTGTAGATTATCAGCCACGCCTCCCAGCTAATGAACAAATATTAACCCAGCAAGCATTCTCCAAAAATATTGTTCAAGAGCCAGCAAGTAATAGCAAATACAGCTATGTGCTATTTCACAAAGGCCCAGTTAAAGTAACTCGCCGCTCCTTGGATTTGGCTGTACGTCTGAGTACAATTATATTTACCGTAATTTACAGTACCAACCTGTATCTGCTGACAACCGCACCAGAAGAAATCACATCTGGTATAGAAAGCCTAATGCAACCCCTGCGACGCTTCAAGTGGCCTGTCACCGAAATTGCTTTAACTTTAACCTTATCCTTGCGCTTTATTCCCCTGGTTTTAGAAGAAGTGCAAAACTTATTTCGCTCTGTGATGACAAGGGCAATAAATTGGAAAAAGCTGGGATTGAAAGGAGGGTTCAAGGTTTGGATGACAGTTGCAGAGAGACTTTTGGAAAATCTGCTCTTACGAGCCGATCAAATGGCAAATGCAATGATGGTACGGGGTTTTACTAGTCCCAACGAGCATCGAGTGCAGTGGCACGACTTACGATTCAAAGGGCGTGACTGGCTTGCTATTGCTAGTTTAATTTTATTCTGGGGAATACGCATAGCTATAGGAACTCAGGTCTAATTTTGTACAGAGAGAGTGGTAAGAGGTAATTATATTTTGTCATTCGTCAGTAGTTGTAGTTATTTCTACTCACTGCTGAAAATTGTTAACTAACTATTGACAACGCTTTTAAACAGTATGACCAAGGCTTGGTATTGGCGATCGCTACCCTTAGAAAAGCGCACAGGTTCGGAAGTTTTTGCTGCTCTTTTTCGCCCCACCTCCGCACCGGGAATTGCTACCCTACTGGAAAGTCCCTACCCAACGCCAATCGATCATCCTCAACTCAGCCGATATTCTATCTGTGCAGGCTCTCCTCGTATAGTCAATGGCATCGCCCAGATGTGGACACCAGAAGTAGGAGAAGTTTTTCCCTTCCTAGAAAAGTTGTTACAGCAAGAGGTAGGGAAAGATGAGGGGGATGAGGTAGCATTTTCTCCCCCATCTTTGCCAGCTTCCCCACCTCCCCATCTCCCCTTCACGGGCGGTTGGTTAGGTTGGCTAGGCTACGATGTAGCATGGGAAATTGAACAGCTACCTCGTCATAAAATTGATCCCCTGCCATTTCCCGTAGCTTTTTGGTATGAACCAAATTGTTTTGCTGTTTTGGATCACGCGCAACAAACTCTTTGGCTAGCCGCCAGTGATCCAAATGGACTCGATGAGTTAGAGGAGAAGTTAGTAAAGAAAGACCCAGGGAAAAGTCCCCGCGTCCCGGTGTTTTCTTCGCTTCCTCTCTTTTTGACATCGCAAGCAGATTATGAAACAGCAGTAAACCAGGCGAAAAAATATATTCAAGCTGGAGATATCTTTCAGGCAAATCTTTCATTGCGATTTCAAGCGTCCACATCGGCTTCTGGTTGGGAAATTTATCAAGCTTTGCAAAAAATCAATCCTTCTCCTTTTGCCAGCTATTGGCAAACACCTTGGGGGGAAGTGAGCAGTTGTTCGCCAGAACGGTTAGTAATGTTGCAAAATCGACAAGCCGAAACCAGACCAATCGCCGGGACGCGATCACGCGGTGTCACTCCAGAACAAGATATGCAACTGGCACAAGATTTACTCAGCAACACCAAAGAACGTGCAGAACACATCATGCTGGTGGACTTGGAACGTAACGATTTAGGGCGAGTCTGTGAATGGGGAACGGTTACAGTTGACGAATTGCTGACAATTGAGCGATATAGCCATGTGATGCATCTTGTCAGCAATATCAAAGGGACTTTAAAAGGCGAATACACCACCATTGATTTGATCCGTGCCACGTTTCCAGGTGGCACAATCACAGGTTGTCCCAAAGTCCGTTGCATGGAAATTATTGAAGAACTAGAACCCGTGCGGCGCAGCTTATTCTACGGTTCCTGCGGCTATTTAGATTGGCGTGGTCATTTAGATTTAAATATCTTAATCCGCACCCTGCTACTAGCTCCCATGTCTCAAGAAGGAGAGGCAGGGAGAGCAGGGGGAGCAGGGGAAGTAAATTCTTTCTCACCTCCCCACTCAGCGCTCAACACCGTCTGGGGGCAAGTTGGCGCGGGAATTGTTGCAGACAGCGATCCTGAGAAAGAATGGTATGAATCTCTGCACAAATCCCAGGCACAACTGGAAGCCCTGAAAATGTTAGATAATCATAGGAAGTAGGGAATAGGGAATAGGGCATTGAGCATGGTTATTCTCCTTGTCCCCTTGTCCCCCACTCCCAATTTTGTGCCATTCAGCGACAGTTGTGGCAGTATGGAAAGAAGTTGAAAAGTTCGCTGTTGCCCTTGGGAACTTCAAAGGGTGTTTTCCCTTGCCGCTTCAAACTTTCAACAAGAGGATCAGGACTGTTTTATGCCTTGTGCCGCCAAGTTGGTGAATTTGAGTTACCAAAGCACATAGCGATATCTATCGACAATCCTCTACTCTTCGAGTCTAAGCTTCGCGGGTCATATTGGACCATTTCGCCTCACTACCACTAGCTTCATCTGCCTATTAAAAACTAGATCAAGGTCTTCGTAACCGCAGTTTTGCATTTTAAGCAAATATTCTGACGAATGTTGGTATTATCGTCTGAATGTTTGGAATTCACTGCGAAAAGATATATATACTCCCACCTTGACTACACCTTGACTCTTAAATGAATCCAGAAAACGCAGAAACTTACATAAACCATCCAACTTGGGGTTTACTCTACAAAATCTGTATGGTTGATGAGAACCAGGATTTGTTCACCACACTTTATGCCCAGCGCCTGTTTTTTTTGGTAGCGAATGACGTTAAAGGTGTTAAATTCCAGTCTCTAGGACGTACTGAGGCTAGAATGATGTTGGAAAATCGCTTACGTACCCTGCGGCGCAGTGGACATTCTCAGGAGTACGATCAGCTTCAGAGTGTTTTCCAACGCACCTTCCAATGAATAGTTCGATTTCCGAACGTATTGTTACCATTCGCTCCTCACTGCCAACTTCAGTCCGATTGATTGCTGTTAGCAAGCAAGCTTCTGCCCAGGCCATTCGGTCTGCCTATGCCGCAGGAATTCGTGATTTTGGGGAGAGTCGCATCCAAGAAGCTGCCAGCAAACAAGCCGAGTTGCAAGACTTACCGGATATTACCTGGCACTTTATTGGACATTTGCAAAGCAATAAAGCCAAAAAAGCCATTGAACAATTCCATTGGATTCACTCCGTGGATAATTTGAAACTGGCACAGCGCTTAGATCAATTGGCGCAACAGCTAGGAGTAAGCCCCCAGGTTTGCCTGCAAGTGAAAATTCTCCCCGATCCCAACAAGTCTGGTTGGAGTGTGCCAGAACTGTTGGCTGATTTACCTACACTCGATCAATACAAAAATTTACAAATTCAAGGTTTGATGACAATTCCGCCTTCAGGATTAAATGATCCCGAAATTCTAAATGTGTTTAATCTCAATCGTGAACTGGCAAAAGAAATCCAGCAGCAAAACTGGTCGCACATTAAAATGCAGCACTTGTCTATGGGTATGTCAGGCGACTACGAACTGGCAGTGCAAGCAGGCGCAACGATGGTACGATTAGGAACAATTTTGTTTGGCGATCGCTCTTAGCCCATTGTTCATCAACTTTGTAGGTCAGTATTAATACAGATCAGGATTTGATGACAACAATTTTGTAACAGACTGGTGCAATTGGAAACAAAGGATATAGTATTGACAAGAGCAATCGTCAAGGAAAAATGGGGTAAAAGGAGCTTTCCTTCGGACAAACCTTAGGATATAATCTTGACTCATTATTAGGTTTAGGCGATGCACAAAACTTTTCAAGAAGTGCCAGTTCATCGCCAAAACCAGTAGTATGGGTTACAAATAGCAAGAGGCTTGCTGAAGTATCCACGGATGTAGCCTAGTTTACCTAAGTAGGCATCGCTCCTAGCTCAATTTATCCTAAGCCAAGTCAATGCTGGCTATTCGCACCAGGAGAGTACACACACAATGAACAATATATTTTCCAAACTCAGAGACTTTGTGGGTCTAAATGAGCAAGTGGAATACGAGTATTACGAAGAAGAACCAGAAACAGATAATAATTACCAAAACCTGTATCAGCAAGAAAATCCCCAACCACCTGCACCACAGGAGAGCGCAACCGCTCAAAATCGACGCTGGCGAGAACCAGTGCCTACAATGGGAGATGAGATAGCAGCAGGTTCAAAGCCAATGGGGAATGTGATTGGTATGCCAGGAGCAATTAACGGAATTTCGGAAGTTTTAGTCCTCGAACCACGCACTTTTGAAGAAATGCCCCAGGCAATTCAAGCGTTGCGAGAACGCAAGTCAGTGGTATTAAATCTGACAATCATGGACCCAGATCAAGCTCAACGAGCAGTAGATTTTGTTGCAGGTGGTACTTACGCACTAGATGGACATCAAGAACGCATCGGTGAAAGCATCTTCTTGTTTACACCAAGCTGTGTCCAAGTTAGTACTCAAGGTGGTGTTCTTCATGAAGTACCACAACCACCAGCACGTCCATCTCGTCCTACAGGTTCTCCAAATCAAAACTGGGGCAACGAAACTAACCGGATGGCACAATAAAGTTAAATTAGTTGTTAGTCCTTTGTCCTTTGTCATTTGTCCTGAGTCTTGATATATAGTGACAAATGACTAATGACAAACGACGAGTGACTAATGACTAATTAGCAATGACTATAAAATTTGGCTTAATTGGTGGTGGGGTAATGGGAGAAGCACTCTTATCCCGCCTTATAGCGCGTGGAATTTATCAATCATCAGAAGTCATAGTTAGCGAACCGCTACCTTCACGCCTAGATTTTTTAAAACAGCAATACGATGTTGCTGTAACGACAGATAATACCGAGGTTTTCACGCAAGTAAAAGAAGTTGTCTTTTTGGCAATAAAACCGCAGGTGTTTAGTGCGATCGCTCAAGAATTAGCAGATATTGATATTATTAATAAAGAACACTCACCCCTGATCATTTCCATCTTGGCGGGTGTGCCTTTAAGCCAGCTAGAAGCTGCATTTGTGCAATTGCCAGTTATTAGAGCAATGCCCAACACTCCAGCAACAGTGGGAGCGGGAGTTACAGCGATTTGTTTAGGTGCATACACCAGCCCCAAGCACCACCAAATAGCACAGCAAGTTTTTTCTGCTGTGGGAGAAGTAGTGGAAGTGTCAGAAGCGCTGATGGATGCAGTAACAGGGCTATCTGGTAGCGGCCCCGCTTACGTGGCGCTTTTGGTAGAAGCACTTGCTGATGGCGGAGTATCCGCAGGTTTACCTAGAGCAATTGCCAATCAATTAGCTTTACAAACCGTACTAGGAACAGCGAAACTGTTACATGAAACCAAAATGCACCCAGCAGAACTCAAAGATCGGGTTACCAGTCCCGGAGGTACAACCATTGCGGGGATTGCCAAGTTAGAACAGGCAGGATTTCGTTCAGCTTTAATTGAAGCAGTAAAAGCTGCCGCAGAGCGATCGCAAGAACTGGGAAAATAATAAAGAGTCCTTTGTCATTTGTCCTTTATCCTTTGTGAAAAACTAATGACTAATGACAAATGGCAAATGACTAATAACGAAGTTGACAAAAGACTCGTTAATATAATAAACAATCTGGTTGCAAATGTGATTGAGTGAATTATCCTGCGCCGTCTCCAGAACTTGACTTAGGGTCTATATTTCCCTTTGATCTGGATCAGTTTCAAAAAGAAGCGATCGCGTCCCTAAACGCCGGACGCTCCGTAGTCGTGTGTGCGCCCACAGGTTCGGGCAAAACATTGGTTGGGGAATACGCCATTTATCGCGCCCTGGCGCGAGGAAAACGTGTATTTTATACTACTCCCCTAAAGGCGTTGTCGAATCAAAAATTACGTGACTTTCGAGAAAAATTCGGGTTTGATCAAGTCGGACTGTTAACTGGAGATGCCTCCATCAACAGAGATGCACCGATTTTGGTGATGACCACAGAAATTTTCCGAAATATGCTCTATGGCACACCCATTGGGCAAATAGGCATCTCATTAGTAGACGTTGAAGCGGTAATACTTGATGAGTGCCACTATATGAACGATCGCCAGCGCGGTACAGTTTGGGAAGAATCAATCATCTATTGTCCCCGTGAAGTGCAACTGGCAGCCCTCTCAGCAACGGTTGCTAACAGTGATCAACTCACGGACTGGTTAAATCGCGTTCATGGCCCAACAGACCTGATTTACTCCGATTTTCGCCCAGTCCCCTTGGAATTTCACTTTTGCAATCCCAAAGGGTTATTTCCCCTGCTGAATGATAGCAAAACCAAAATTAACCCCCGCCTTCAGAAGAAGAAGGGGAGAGGGGGAGAAAAGGAGAGGGGAAGAAGTGGTAGACCCGAAGCTCCGGGAATAATTTATACCTTGAGCCAGTTAGAGCAACGTGATATGCTACCAGCCATTTACTTCATCTTCAGCCGCCGGGGATGTGATAAAGCAGTGGCAGAAGTAGGTGATTTATGGCTGGTAAATAATGAAGAGTCCCAGATTTTGCGGCAACAGATTGATGACTTTTTAGCCCGCAATCCTGAAGCCGGGCGTTCTGGACAAATTGCACCCCTATATCGGGGAATTGCTGCCCACCACGCCGGAATTTTGCCTGCTTGGAAAGCATTAGTAGAAGAACTGTTTCAGCAGGGACTGATTAAAGTCGTATTCGCCACTGAAACGCTGGCTGCGGGAATTAATATGCCCGCGCGGACAACAGTAATTTCCACCCTTTCTAAGCGGACTGACACCGGACATCGCCTGTTGAATGCTTCCGAATTCTTGCAAATGGCGGGACGAGCAGGCCGCCGGGGGATGGATAAACAAGGTCATGTTGTAACAGTCCAAACTCCCTTTGAAGGAGCCAAAGAAGGCGCGTATTTGGCAACATCCAAGCCAGACCCCCTTGTAAGCCAGTTTACGCCTAGTTATGGCATGGTACTCAACTTGCTGCAAACACACACCCTAGAGCAAACCAGGGAACTGATAGAACGCAGCTTTGGACAGTACATGGCCACCTTGCATTTAAGACCAGAATACGATGAGATTGCCGAACTGCAAACTCAATTAGCTCAACTTCATGAGCAAATCGCCGCAGTTGATGAAAATGAACTGGCTGTTTATGAAAAATTGCGGCAACGCCTGAAGGTGGAACGCCAGATATTAAAAACCTTGCAAGAGCAAGCACAGGATGACAGACAAGAAGAACTGGGGATGATGTTGGGCTTTGCAGTGTCAGGAACTCTGTTGAGTCTCAAGGGGAAAAACATCACAGTGTCTGTACCTGTAACCGCAGTGTTAGTGGGAAAATCGCCGGGTTCTGGTCAAGCTCCTTACTTGGTATGCTTAGGGCACGATAATCGCTGGTATGTGGCAACGACAGGGGATGTAGTCGATTTGTATGCTGAACTGCCGCGAATTGAGGTGCCACCTGATTTACTACCACCCCCAGAGATGCCCTTGAAGCCAGGACAGTCGCGCCGTGGTAACCAAGAAACATTTGCGATCGCAGCACGTATTCCCGATCCGATAGAATCTTTGAATCTGGCTCCAGAAGTAGCAGAACAACTCAGCCGCACTACCGCCGTCCAAGAGCAATTAGAAGCTCATCCTCTGCATCAATCAGGCAATGCTGCTACGCTTTTCAAGCGCCGGGCCCGCTATGTCGAACTAGAAGCCGAACTTGAACAATTGCAAGGACAAGTAGACCAACACTCACAACGTCATTGGGAAGAATTTCTCAATTTAATCTCAATTCTGCAACACTTTGGCGGTTTAGATAACTTAGTGCCCACAGAATTAGGGCGAATCGCTGCCGCCATTCGGGGTGAGAATGAGTTGTGGTTAGGTTTAGTATTCGCTAGTGGTGAATTGGACAATTTAGATCCGCATCATTTAGCCGCCGCTGCCGCTGCTTTAGTGATGGAAACCCCACGTCCAGATAGCAAGGTTAACTTTGAGCTTAGTAACGAAGTGGCAGAAGCCTTAGCAAAATTGCGGGGAATTCGCCGCCAAATGTTCCAACTACAACGGCGGTATAATGTAGCGTTGCCTATATGGTTGGAGTTTGAGTTAATTGCCATAGTGGAACAATGGGCGCTAGGAATGGAGTGGGTAGAACTCTGCGAAAACACCACCTTAGATGAAGGCGATGTGGTGAGAATTCTCCGGCGGACGTTGGATTTATTATCGCAAATACCCCACGTTCCGCATTTGCCAGACTCTTTCTTGCGTAATGCCTATCGGGCGATGCAGTTGATTGATCGATTCCCTGTGAATGAGGTGGTTGAATAAAACCAATTCGCAATTCGCAATTCGCAATTCGCAATTCGCAATTAAACTAAGCCCGACACTAGGGGTGGGGTTTTTATCTACGCTTGCGATACAAGGACTGTTTCGCCCACCAGGGGCGAGGTTTTTAACCTTCACTTTTTGATAAACAGGACGCTACGCAAAATTAGACGTGCTGTAGGAGCAATTCATGAATTGCTCCTACAAACCGCCCCAAGAATGAATTTAGATTTGACCAAATAATAGTAGTGGTACTTAGAGGATGTTTGAAAAGTCCTCATCTTGGTAGCAAAACGTTTTAGATCCCCCTAAATCCCCCTTAAAAAGGGGGACTCTGATTCCGGTTCCCCCCTTAAAAAGGGGGGTTAGGGGGGATCAATAAGTGCCTAAAATCACAGCCAACCACTTTTCAAACAACCTCTTAGTTAAAAATGCTTTTTTGGTTTCGTATATCTTCTATACATGATTAATCACGTGTATATAACAGAAGTTATAGCGGCTATAAGCACTATTCAATCTTAGTACACTAAATTTCCAGTACCGCGCAACTGACGCAAAGAATTTACACAGTAGGGACAGTCACAGCCAAATGTCTGGATTGCAGCATCACTTTCTTCCTCAGTAAAGTTCAACATAGCAATATTGTCATCTGATACTGATGTGACAACGCTTGAGGAACGCGTAGAAGCATAGGGTTGCTTTCTTTCCGAATCTCGAATGCACACAAAATCTTTTCCACCATGTGGGTTAGTGATACAGGTACGACCGTCTTGTGTGTGCATTAGTCGCTGAGTAATACTAGCATGAGCAGGATTCAATACCGCCAACGTAGACATCAGCGACACAAAAATTGAGGAACTGGAAAGCAAATTTAAGATAATTTTTTTGTTCATAGATTTCTTTGAGAAAATTGTTTACTAGCTTAGGGTATTCGATTTACTTTCAAACTTCAAGTGAATTTCCTCTAAGAATAGCTAGCTTGACAGTTATTATCTAAGAAAGTTCCATATCTATCCAATTAGTTTGAACAGCAATTAGTTGCTACAGCAGAATTCAGCAGCAAACAAGCTTGATGTCTGGTTTTAAGACCTAAGTAGTCTACTTTACAAAAATTAAATCTGCTGTATATCCCTAAGATAGTAATTGTTTGCTTGATGTAAGCAGTTATAGCCCTTTGAAATCTTATGCAGAGCGATAAATCGTTCATTACGAACAAAAATTATATTTTATATTCTTATATAAAATGGAGAACCACGATCGCTATCTTTAAAGCTTAAAAAGCTTAGTGTTAACCAAAAGATAGTATAACTATTTAGCAATTAAGCTGATATAGATTCTCATTCTTAAATGTTTGACTTGTAAAAAGTTCTTTTTTTCATTACATTTGGAAAAAGGCTCATGTACCAAGTAATTTACTAGCCTAAACATAAAAAATGAAACGGAAACTACATTCAGAATCTTCAGGTTGTTGCAACGGTGAACATGAGCATCACGAGAATCATAACCATGTTCATAATCATGAAGAGAATCATAACCATGACCATAATCACGAACACGATGGAGAATTCAATCTGAAAAATGAGGTATTGCCTTTGGTAGTAATTTTAAGTTTATATGTGCCCGGTGTAATTTTTGAAGATCAATTACACAATACATTCTATTCAATAGGTGAATATCTGCTTTTCATTCCTGCCTATTTATTAAGTGGATGGAGTGTTTTACATACTGCCGGACGCAATATACTCAGAGGTAGAATATTCGATGAAACATTTTTGATGACAGTAGCCACACTGGGTGCGATCGCAATTCATAAATTACCCGAAGCTGTCGGAGTCATGTTATTTTATAAAATTGGGGAATTGTTTCAAGATATTGCCGTTAGTCGTTCTCGTAATTCTATTAAAGCCTTATTAGAAGTCCGCCCAGACTATGCAAATATTCAAACAGAGGGAGAACTAAAAAAAGTACCCCCAGACACAGTAAATATTGGAGATATTATCCTTGTAAAGCCTGGAGAAAAGATTCCCTTAGATGGTGAGATTATAGATGGGAATTCCCAAGTTGATACGTCTGCATTAACTGGAGAATCTGTACCGCGAACAGTAAGGCTGGGGGAGACAGTTTTGGCTGGGATGATCAACAAAATGGGTGTGATCAGCATCAGAGTAACGAAACTATTTGATGACTCTTCCATTGCTAAGATTTTAGACTTGGTACAAAATGCCAAAAGTAAAAAAGCAGAAACAGAAAAATTTATTACTAAATTTGCCCGATATTATACACCAATAGTAGTTTTTATATCTTTAGCAGTCGCAATATTACCTCCTTTATTCATTTCTGGCGCAACTTCTTCAGAATGGATTTATCGCGCCTTAATTTTATTAGTTATTTCCTGCCCGTGTGGACTAGTTATCAGTATTCCATTAGGTTACTTTGGAGGCGTGGGAGGTGCAGCTAGACGCGGGATATTGGTTAAAGGTTCTACTTTTCTAGATACTTTAAATGCAGTCAATACAGTTGTTTTTGATAAAACTGGAACCCTAACTCACGGGGTATTTAAAGTAGCAAAAATAGTACCATCAAATGGCTATGTTGAACAAGGATTGCTGGAATTAGCTGCCAAAGTAGAATCGCACTCAAATCATCCCATCGCTCAATCTATCCGCAAGGCTTATGGTGGAAAAATCGATGATTTTGAGGTGAGGGATTATGAAGAGATAGCAGGCTATGGAATTAAAGCCAAGCTTGAAAATAGGGTAGTGATAGCGGGAAGCGATCGCTTACTCCGTAGAGAGAATATTGCTCATGATAATTGCCAGTTAGAGGGAACAGTTATTCATCTAGCAGTGGATAATATTTACGCTGGGTATATTGTTATTGCTGATGAGTTGAAAGAAGATGCAAGACAAGCTATTCATGCACTCAAAAGAATGGGTGTAGAGAAAACAGTAATGTTGACAGGAGATAATCAAGCGATCGCATCCCGGATTGCTCAACAGCTAGGCATAGATGCTTGCGAAGCAGAGTTATTACCAGAAGAAAAAGTTAATGCCATTGAGAAGTTACTAAGCACTGTTGGTAAGCATAATAAAGTTGCCTTTGTTGGGGATGGTATTAATGACGCGCCAGTGATTGCTAGAGCAGATGTTGGCATAGCGATGGGCGGATTAGGCTCAGATGCGGCAATAGAAACTGCCGATATTGTGATCATGACAGATGCACCCTCAAAAGTGGCAGAAGCAATACAAATCGCTAGAAAAACAAGGCAAATCGTTTGGCAAAATATCGGTTTTGCGTTAGCAATTAAAGGTGTATTCATTGGATTGGGTATTTTAGGCGTAGCGACAATGTGGGAAGCCGTATTTGCTGATGTGGGAGTAGCTTTACTTGCAATTTTCAACGCAACTAGAGTGATGAAATAAAGTTTTTGGAAAATCGGGAATCCGTAATTGGAAAATTGTAGAAGTTAAAACTGAAAAGAAATAATTGAATATATTGAACACTCCCAAATCGAATTCCCGCAAAGGTAGACTATGAAATTATCTATTAAAGGTATCGCTACAGCTGCGTTGGCTTTGGTGTTAACTTTAGCAATTTCAGTAGTTGCATTACCCCAGAAAACCAATCAACCGCCAACCGATGCGCGAACGCAACCCTTAAAAGACACCTTAATCGTTCCTGGCGAACGAGTTGGGCCGATAACACGCACAACCACCAAGCAGGATTTAGTCAAGCTGTTCGGTGCATCCCACCTTACTGATAAAACCATTTCTGGCCCTGAAGGAATGGGTAGTTTCACAGCTACTCAGGTAAACCTAAATCAGGGACGTTCTTTGTTGGTAGTTTGGAGTGATAATACTCGTACCAAACCTGTAGATGTACGTAACCTGGGTTCAGCTTGGAAAACCCGCGAAGGTATCGGTATTGGAACCGAATTGAGCGAGTTACGCAAGAAGTTAGGTAACTTTAAACTCTATGGATTGGCGTGGGATTACGGCGGCACTATTTTGCTGGATAGTAGCCGATTATCTAGCTATCAGGGCAAACTCATCCTGCGAGTAGATACTGCTCCCAATGCTGCACAGAAATATGCCAATGACTACAAAGCAGTGTCAGGCGATCGCACTTTTTCTTCTAGCAATCCCCATTGGAAACCTCTGGGAATCAGGCTAGCAGAAATAATCGTTGTACTCAACCCAAGTCAGTAGTGGTACGCTAATGCTAAACATCAGTTTGCTTGCTAATACCTAAAAAAGCAATTCCGTAGGCAGCTTGTTTTGTAGTATATTCACTGTCGTTCCAACAGCTTTCTACTAGCTTAACTGCTGGAGGGCGACAGCGATCGCAACAAAAACTAGATGCACTTCAGGCAGAATTTGACATCCACAGCGAGAAGTTTAAGCAGATGAAGAAAGCTGTAACAATTGAGGCTGGTACGGCAGTCAAGTTTCAATTAGAACAGCAGTTTCTTGATGAAGAGGCAAAACTGGCACATCTTAGCGATGAACTAGATAAAATTGAGTCTGCATTGCAATCATGAGACTTATGTAAATATACAGTTATTTGGCGGATGAAAATTAGGATTGCCTAACCCTGGAAACAAGAAAAACATAGATATTAAGTTAATTGGTGTTTGTTTATACTATTTCAATTTTTTGTAGTCGTTATACTCATGACTTAGGTTCTACCTGGGAATTAGGAAGTGGCTTTGCCACTTCTTTTTATTTATCTAGTGACCCAGTAAAAATAAATTAAAAGTTAAAAGTAATTCGTTCAACTTTTAAACTTTATTAATTGTTATACCATTTGGCAAAATACCTACTATAGCTACATTGCTAAGGGCGTACAGCTGTACGCCCCTATACCCCATTCATTTGTTGCAAAGATTGTTGACAATAGGATGATTTTGTGAATGTTTAATTGACCAAGTAGTTTGACGGAATTCTAGTCAATAGACATGATCTTAATCATTACTCATTGTATCTTGCCATCTCTCACGCTTGGGCTTGCTCTCGACATCACGCGATCGCCCTTCTTGCCAAGTTCCCCACATTAGGGATTGCTGTTTTTCAACATGGTTAATAAACTGCATGATTGACTGATCTGCTTTGATGGGAGTTTTCAAATCAAACTTAATTGTTTGGACAATCTTAATATCACCCACAAGAAAGAACTTACCTGCAATCTTAGTCAGCCATAGCACGATTCGATTGCATAACCAACTAAAAAACCCTTTACGCTTCTTAGTAATTAACAAGATTTGGCCTTCAGCTTTTCCCCCTTCGTGGAGGCGAACTGCAAACATCATGTGGACATGGAAGAAATCAGGGCCAACTGTCACAATGCCAATGCTACCGAACCAATAGCAAATACTGTAAGTTATGGCATTTTTATAAAAAAGACGGATGAGCTTGATCAAAAAGGAATTTTCTTGAATAGGTGTAGTGTTGTTAAAGATAATCGCATTTTCGTTCAGTTCCTGTCTTTCAAAAATAATATCTATTGGCAGTTTGTGAACTACATTGAGGTGTTGAGCATCAATCGCATTAATCATCACCACATTAGGGTGACAGTTCATTACAAAGTGAGAATGGATAGCAACATTACACTCTTTGTTTTCCAACTCTGGAACAAAAGGTAGGGGTTGTTGTGGTATTTCTCCAGTCCAAACCCAAATCATCCCGTACTTTTCAGCAGTGGGCCAAGTTTGTAATTTCAAAGAAGGCGGCGTATCTAAACATGGGATATCAACACACATCCCCTCAGCATCAAACTTCCAGTGATGGAAAAAACAACGTAGTGCATTACCCTCAACTTGTCCTTCAGCAAGGTGAGCACCCATGTGGGGACAGTAAGCATCAAAGGTAACAACTCTTTTGTCTTTACCACGGTAAATTACTAGTTCTCTGCCCAAAATCGTGACAGGTTTTACTTCACCCACCCGCAGATTTTGAGAAGGTATTACCCAATACCATCCCTCAATAAAACGCTCTGGATTATTAAAATTTTTAGGTTTACGGATTGAGCTAAAAGTCTGCGAGTTAAGATTCATTTTTATGGTTTCACTTGAGGTGAAGCAGTTGATCTAGAAGTAACATGAGAACTATAAAAAAACAGTTACTTTCAGTACCATGACAAACATTTGCCCAATAAATAGAGCAAGTTAGAGAAGTAAAATATTGAATGGAATTTATTAAAAATGTTAAAATTAGACTTAGTTAAATATCAGCTTATGTAAACTAATAAGCTGTAACGCATTTAACTTGAACATTTACATGAAGGCTGATGATCGATGACTGATGACTGATGACTGATGACTGATAACCGTCAACAGTTAACACAAATCATCTGGTTAAGAATCAGGATTTTTATAGAGAAGAAACCACCACAACTCTAATCCAACCAAGGCTAAACCAGCGATCGCAACCCCAACTTTTAAACCCAAAGGTTGCTCGATACGGTGAAATTGGCTGGTTTGCTCTGATGAGTGGGCTGACATTTCTGCTAATGTTACACCTGATAATCCAGTGAGAAGCATTAAAGCTGTAAGGGTTCCCCAAAGCATTTTTTTACTGAACATTTCCTAAATTACCCTGCAATTATGAGATAGCTTTTGGTTGAAATTTACGCAATCTGAGAGCATTGCTAACAACAGACACCGAAGAAAGAGCCATTGCAGCGCCGGCAATAATTGGATTAAGTAACCAACCAAAGATAGGAAACAGAATTCCAGCTGCAATAGGAATACCAATGACGTTGTAAATAAAAGCAAAGAAAAGATTTTGCTTGATATTGTTGATCGTGGCGCGACTAAGTTGAATTGCTGTGACAATTCCTTGCAAATCTCCAGAAATTAGAGTGATATCGCTAGCTGCGATCGCAACATCTGTTCCCGTCCCAATAGCAATTCCCACATCAGCCTGTGCTAAGGCTGGGGCATCATTTATGCCATCACCTACCATTGCGACAATGGAGTGGGGGGATGAGGGGGATGAGGGAGAATAATAATTGTTTGCTTGCTTCCTCTGCTTCCTCTGCTCTCTTTGCAGAGATTGGATAATCGCTGCCTTTTGATCTGGACGCACTTCGGCAAATATTCGCTGAATGCCGACTTGCTTTGCGATCGCTTCAGCAGTTTTACGATTATCTCCGGTGAGCATTATTACTTCTAAACCTAACTTCTGTAAAGCTTTCACCACTGCTGTTGATGAAGGTTTGAGGGCATCGGCAATACCCATTATTCCTTGTAGTTCGCCATCTACAGCAATCAAAATGACTGTTTTACCAGCAGCTTCCCATGTATCTTTATACTGCTGGAGACTTATGGTGTTAATTCCCAGTTCTGTTAACCAGCGTTGTGTACCAATTTGCACAAGGCTATCTGAAACAAATGCTTGCACCCCACTACCGGCGATCGCCTGAAAGTTTCTGACCTGTGTTAAACTCACTTCTTGAGACTGGGCATATTTCACCACTGCTGACGCTAAAGGATGCTCAGAATTATGTTCCACCGTTGCTGCTAACTGTAAAAGCTTGATTTCATTACCATTAGCTGTACCGTTAACAGTCACAAAGTCTGTAACTGTAGGTTTCCCCTGAGTCAAAGTGCCAGTTTTATCTAGAACGATGGTTTGAATTTTGTGTGCTAGTTCTAAGCTGTCTGCACCCTTAATCAGAATGCCATTTTCTGCACCTTTGCCTGTCCCCACCATTACAGAAGTGGGGGTAGCTAAACCCAAAGCACAAGGACAAGCGATAATTAGTACACCCACCGTTGTCATTGTTGCTAGGGTGAGGTTGCCAGTGAAATTAAACCAAATGACGAAAGTGGCGATCGCAACGGCAATCACAGCTGGTACAAACCATCCTGTCACCTGATCTGCCAAGCGTTGAATTGGTGCTTTAGAACCTTGTGCTTGTTGCACTAATTTGACGATTTGAGCCAAAAATGTATCATTTCCAACTCGTGTCACCCGAAACTGAAATGCACCCGCACCGTTAATCGTCGCCCCAATCACCTCATCTCCTGGCTGCTTTTTGACTGGCAAACTTTCACCCGTCACCATCGCTTCATCTACCGTCGAAGCGCCTGTAATCACTTCGCCATCTACGGGAATCTTTTCACCGGGACGCACCAAAATCACATCGTTGATTCTGACTTCGGCGATGGGAACATCAATTTCTATTCCATCACGGATAACTCTGGCATCTCTGGCTTGCAATCCGATGAGTTTGCGGATGGCTTCAGAAGTTTGCCCCCTAGCGCGATTTTCCAACAACCGCCCCAACAAAATTAAGGTAATGACAATGGCGGCAACTTCATAATAAATATGAGGTATCAAGCCCTGAGCAATAAAAAATTTCGGTAAAACAGTGACAAACAAAGAATATAGATACGCTGCACTTGTACCCAAAGCAATCAGCGTGTCCATCGTCGCTGTATGGCGCTTGAGGGATTTCCAGCCATTGCGGAAAAAAGATCCACCACACCAGAACACGACGGGTGTTGTCAGCAGTAATTGTATCCAAGGATTTTGCAGGAAACTTGGAATCAAGGGTAAATTTAGCCCAGTCATCATGGGCAACGATCCCAAAAATAGGAAAATGCTGATTACACCTCCCACCGCTACCTTGAGAGAGAGTTGGCGTTGTAATGCCTGCCTGCTTGCAATCTCTGCATCATCCTCTTCGGTGAGCAATTCTTCCTGGAGTGAGTAAGAAGAGTATCCCGCAGCAGCGATCGCAGCTTGAATTTTCTCTAAATTGGCTAGAGAGCGATCGTACTTAATGGCGGCTTGCTCTGCTCCAAAGTTAACATTGCAGTCAATTACTCCAGAAACAGAGCGAATTGCCTTTTCTATGTTGTTGGCGCAAGCGGCGCAACTCATGCCTCGAAGTTTGAGTGTGAGAGTATCCATGCTGGAGATTGGGGATTAGGTATTAGGTATTGGGGATTAGGGATTGGACATTGGTTATTTACCCAGTCCCCAGTCCCCTTTCTTTAAACAACTGGATAGCCAGCAGCAGCCAACGCTTCCTTAATGGCTGTTTCTGATGCTTGAGTTTCTACACTGACAAGCTTGGTTGTTGGATCAGCCTGAACGCTAGCATTAGCATCGACTGCCTGAAGTGCTTTGGTAATGGTGCTTGCACAAACAGAACAAGCCATGTTGGGAACTGTGAGTTGGAGAGTCATAGATTTACGGGATAGAGTGGGAAAAGCTAGCCAAACCAAAATGGATGACTGGGAGATATCCTTCAACAGTCAGAAATAACTGGAAAGAGAGTCGCCTTGAATTTATCCTAGACTCTCCACTCGGCTAGAGAGTCTAGAGAATTTTAAAAGTTTTTAGCTAAACTTCAAATTTATTTACAGCATCAGTACAGAAATCGCAAAAATGCAACAACTTGCTCAAGAGAGCAAACGCATCTTTTTAGGTGGTTCAATGGATGGTAACTGGAAACTTGCGTCTGAAGAATTGCTTCCCGATATTGAACTAGTACGCGATGGCGGACTGGCAACCATTGGCGGCAGCAATCATTTGTAAAAGTGCAGCGAGTTGATAAAGTCGAAAATCGCTCACTCGTTCACGCTTGGGGAAATTCTGCCTGACATGGGGCGCGAAGGTTTGCAAACGGCAGAAATGATACTGTGGCACGGTTTAGCCCGGTATTGACATTTAGCTAAATAAAAAGCCCCTGGTCAACACCAGGGGTATCCATCTTTATTCCCTCAATTAGAATCGCATCTGTGAAGCTATAGTAAATCCGTATTAATGCAATTACCTCATAAGTTTGATGCTTATTTTGCATTCAGCTAATTAGATGTGAGTTTACCCACCGTCAAAAGCTTAATCATAGGAATCCGCTTTGATTTCTGTTCGCACAGTGTGGCGCAGCCAGACTTGTTTATACCAATTCACAAAAATCCTGATACATATAGATTTCTCGTAGGGGCATGAACATTGTTGTGCCCTTACAAATAATTGATGTGTCGCAAACATTATTTGAATTGGTATAACTTTTCATCCTAGAGCTAGACGCGGCTGGTTTTCATGGTTACATACCATTAAAGTGGGAATCTGCCTCACAGAACTGGAGACTGAAGAAAAAATGAGGTCGTGACCTAAGTAAAGTTCTGGTATTCGTCATCATGTATGAACTAGTTCAAGCTGTCTTCAACGGTGATGAAAAAACTGCTTTACATCAGTTGATTTATACGTTGAGTGCTTCAGGCAAGCATTACTTCCTGAGAAATGAAATTTTACAAGCTTTTGCCGATTACTGTCATCAATCCCAAAAGCCAGCCTATTTTTACTACTCTTCTTCTGTTGGCAAACTGATACAGTACACTCACGAAATAATTCTCGAAGAACAAAGTACCTGGTTTGTGGTTCGCCCCAGGATTGCTAGTCAGGAAGTTTGGAAACTGACAGCCGATTTTAATAGTTTCGAGCAGATGACGCCTCAAGCGCTGCTAAATGTGAGCGATCGCCTAGTCAACCGCTACCAACCTCACATCCTCGAAATCGACCTCCACCCCTTCTACGAAAGTTCTCCAAGAATCGATGATCCCAGAAATATTGGTCAAGGTTTAGCCTTCCTTAACCGTTACCTGTGCAATCAATTGTTGACTGACCCCCAATATTGGGTAGAAATGTTATTTCAAGCATTACAGGGGTTGCAAAATAATGGAATTCGCCTGCTGTTGAGCGATCGCATTCCTTCAGGTATTCACCTAGCCAAACAAATTAAGCTAGCGCTGAAATTGCTGAATCAGCTTGAGCCTGATGAACCTTATGAAAAATTCCGCTTCGATCTCGAAGAACTCGGCTTTGAGCCGGGTTGGGGTAACACTGCGGCGCGAGTTTCCGAAACCCTAGAACTCCTCGACCGACTCATTTACTCTCCAGAACCTGGCATCTTAGAAACATTTGTAGCCCGCGTTCCCGCCGTTTTTCGCGTCGTCCTCATTTCCATCCACGGCTGGGTTGGACAGGAAGATGTTTTAGGAAAAGATGAAACACTTGGTCAAGTTATCTACGTCCTTGAACAAGCCCGCAGCTTAGAAAACGAACTGCGTGAACAAATCAAACTTGCTGGTTTGGATGTGCTGGGTATAAAGCCCCATGTGATTATTCTCACCCGGCTAATCCCTAACTGCGAAGGGACATTTTGCAACCTGCGCTTAGAAAAAGTCCAAGATACTGAAAATGCTTGGATATTGCGCGTTCCTTTTGGTGAATTCAATCCTGAAATTACTAACAATTGGATTTCTAAATTTGAGATTTGGCCTTATTTAGAAAACTTTGCTTTAGATGCAGAAAAAGAATTGCTAGCTCAATTCCAAGGTAAACCTAATCTTCTTATCGGTAACTACAGCGACGGTAACTTAGTAGCTTTTCTTTTATCGCGCCGAATGAAAGTTACCCAGTGCAACATTGCCCATTCCTTAGAAAAACCTAAACATCTATTTAGTAATTTATATTGGCAAGATTTAGAAGACCAATATCACTTCTCGGTACAATTTACTGCTGATTTAATTAGCATGAATGCAGCCGAATTTATTATCACATCATCCTATCAAGAAATTGTCGGCACACCTGACACCATAGGTCAATACGAATCGTACAAATGCTTTACGATGCCGCAACTTTATCATGTGGTTGATGGCATTGATTTGTTTAGTCCTAAATTCAACTTAGTGCCGCCGGGAGTAAATGAAAAGATTTTCTTTCCCTATAGCCAAAAAGAAGACCGAGATATTAAGCTTGGCACACAAATTCACGACCTCCTCTTTACCCGCGAAGACCCCCAAATCTTTGGTCATTTAGATAACTTTAACAAGCGACCAATCTTTGCTGTTGCTCCCATCACTTCAATCAAAAATCTCACTGGTTTAGCTGAATGTTTTGGTCAAAGTCAGGCGTTGCAAGAGCGCTGTAACCTAATCCTTTTAAGTAGTAAACTGCATCCAGATGAAGCTACAAACCCAGAAGAAGCAGAAGAAATCCAAAAACTCCACAACATTATTGAGCAATATCATCTCAATGGCAAAATTCGCTGTGTGGGGATGCGTATCCCTAGCAACAACATCGGCGAAGCCTACCGAGTAGTTGCAGATTCTCAGGGAATTTATGTCCACTTTGCGCGCTTTGAATCCTTCGGTAGGTCTATTTTGGAAGCGATGATTTCTGGCTTGCCAACTTTTGCTACTCAATTTGGCGGTTCTTTAGAGATTATCGAAAACCAAGAGAATGAATTTAATGTTAATCCTACAGACTTAGAAGGTACAGCAAAGAAAATTTTAGGCTTTATTGAACAATGCAATACTCAACATGATTATTGGCAGGAAGTCTCAGAATGGATGAGTCAGCGAATTCATAATAGATACAATTGGCATTTACATAGTAATCAATTACTACAGCTTGCTAAAATATTTAGTTTTTGGAACTTTGTTGCTCCAGAAAATAACGAAGCCAGAGATCGCTATATGGAAACCTTATTTCATCTCATTTATAAACCTAGAGCCGAAAAGATTTTGGAAAAGCACATGGGGGCTAATTTGTAATTCGTAATTCGTAATTCGTAATTGTGACTGAATGGGGATTTTGAGTCTATCAGGAGATGTTAGAACTTGAAGCATTAGGCTCAAAGACTTATTCATCCACCTTTGAACTCGGTTAATCCACCTTTGAACTCGGTTCCTCCGCCTTTGAACTCGGTTCATCCACCTTTGAACTCGGTTCATCCACCTTTGAACTCGGTTAATCCACCTTTGAACTCGGTTCATCCACCTCTGAACTCGGTTCATCCACCTCTGAACTCGGTTCATCCACCTCTGAACTCGGTTCATCCACCTCTGAACTCGGTTCATCCACCTCTGAACTCCGTTAATCAACCTCTGAACTCCGTTAATCAACCTCTGAACTCGGTTCATCCACCTCTGAACTCCGTTAATCAAGCTCTGAATCAAATTTCCCCATTCCCATTCCCTACTCCCCACTTTATGCAAACAAAAGGTCATTCTCGCAATTTTATTTACACAGACTGGATTCTAATCGAAACCCAGTTTGACCCAGACCAATTACACTCTAAAGAAACCGTCTTTACAATCGGCAATGGATACCTGGGAACAAAAGGCAGTTTTGAAGAAGGTTATCCTCATGCATTACCAGCTACTTTTATCCACGGTGTCTACGACGATGTGCCGGTGGTGTACACTGAGCTAGCAAATTGCCCTGATTGGCTACCTTTGGTAGTGATTGTAAATGGCGAACGCTTCCGTCTCGATCAAGGTGAGATATTGCGCTATGATCGGCAGCTTGATTTACGCTACGGACTTCTCAGCCGTTATTTGCGTTGGCGCTCTCCCAGTGGAAAGACTATAGATATTCACTTTGAACGCTTTGCTAGTTTTGCAGATCGGCATGTGTTGGTGCAACGCTGTCATTTAACGCCAGTAGATTTTGATGGGGTAATCGAAGTTCAGGGAAGTATCAACGGCTATCCAGAAAACCAAGGTTTTAATCACTGGCAAGGGCTAGATCAGGGCAAGACTGACCAAGGAATCTGGTTGCAACGTCGCACCCGCCACTCCCGGATTGAAATCGGTATGGGCGCAACCATGAGAATCTCAGGCACTGAAGCATCTTTGCAAGTCAGTACCGCACCTGGTTATCCAACCTTGACCACGACCTACCTAGCTAAATTAAAACAGACCGTAACGGTAGAAAAAATCGTGACAGTTTTTACCTCGCGGGATACCGAGACACCAGTTTCAGCAGCTACAGAAAAACTCGCGCACCTGCCAGACTACGCAACACTACTAAAAGCCAATGAGCAGGCATGGGATGAGGTTTGGGAGCAAAGTGACATCCTCATTGAAGGGGATAGCACAGCTGCTTTTGCTGTTCGCTACAATCTATTCCAACTGCTGATTGCAGGGTCACGCCATGATGACAAGGTGAGCATTCCTGCTAAAACTCTTTCTGGGTTTGGCTATCGTGGTCATATTTTTTGGGATACAGAAATTTTTATGTTGCCCTTTTTTCTGTTTACCCAACCAGCGATCGCCCGAAATTTACTCAGTTACCGTTGGCACACCTTACCAGGAGCTAGACGCAAGGCAGCCCATTATGGGTATAAAGGGGCAATGTTTGCCTGGGAAAGTGCTGATACCGGAGATGAAGTGACACCACGTTGGGGACTCAATAGTGATTTTTATGGTGAAGACGTGCGGATTTGGTGTCGCGATCGCGAAATTCATATCAATGCAGATATCCCCTACGCCGCTTGGAATTACTGGCAAACCACCGGTGATGATGAGTGGATGCAACAGTGCGGCGCAGAGATTATTTTGGATGCCGCTATTTTTTGGGGTAGCCGGGTAGAATTCAATCCTGAGCGCCAACGGTATGAAATTCGGGGAGTGATCGGTGTGGATGAATATCATGAATTCGTTCACAATAACGCCTTTACAAACCGGATGGCGCAATGGCATTTAGAGAAAGCGATCGCAGTTTATGATTGGTTGGCTCAAAAGTTCCCCGAACGAGCTACTGAACTAGAACAGAAACTCAAACTCACCCCACAAGAGCGATCGCACTGGCAAGATATCATCGCCAAAATATTGTTTTTCCATGATCCATTAACAGAACAAATCGAGCAGTTCGAGGGATTTTTCCAATTAGAAGATATCAACTTAGCAGATTACCAAGGGCGCGATCGCTCCATGCAAGCCATCTTGGGTATTGAGAAAACCAATAAATATCAAGTAATCAAGCAGCCAGATATATTAATGCTCCTTTATTTAATGCGGGAATCAGCAGATTTTCCCTACAACCAAAAAGCATTGCAGACAAACTGGGACTACTACGCACCACGCACAGACATTACTTATGGTTCGTCCCTTGGCCCGGCAGTTCACGCCATTTTAGCTTCCGATTTGGGCAAATCAGCAGAAGCTTACGAAGTGTTTATGCAAGCGTTAATGGTGGATCTTGAAGATAACCGAGGTAACACCAGCGATGGAATTCACGGCGCTACTGCTGGTGGCGTTTGGCAAGCTGTAATTTTTGGATTCGGCGGCATTCAACTAACCGAAAATGGCCCCGTAGCCAACTGCCACCTGCCTGATGGCTGGACACGCCTAAAATTTAAACTGCACTGGCAAGGATTATGGCACGACTTCGATCTACGCAAAGAACAAGTCACGTCGCTTCGCTCCGAATTCAAAATTCAAAATTCAAAATTCAAAATTAATGATCCCTATAAATAAATTTAGTGTCAACTGAAATATCTCCAACTTTCCCTCTCCTCAAATCCCCCCTAATCTCCCCCAATGCCCCATACCCCATCTCCCAACTCCGACCCCATGCCCAACATCCAAGGATTCATCTTCGACCTAGATGGAGTGCTAACAGATACAGCAGAACTTCACTATCAAGCTTGGCAAAAGCTAGCAGATGAAGAGGGTATACCCTTTAATCGGCAAGCTAACGAAGCGCTACGGGGTGTATCCCGTCGTGCTTCACTGATGCATATTATTGGAGATAGAGCGTATTCAGAAGCACAAATCGAGGAGATGATGGAGCGTAAAAATGGCTACTATGTGGAATTGATCCAAAACATGACATCCAAGGATTTATTACCAGGTGCGATCGCTCTCTTAGATGACCTGCGACAAGCTGGGATTAAAATCGGTATTGGTTCAGCTAGCAAAAATGCCCGCACAGTGAGCGAGCGATTGGGCATTGCCGATAAAGTAAATGCGATCGCTGACGGTTATAGTGTACAGCAACCTAAGCCAGCACCCGACCTATTTCTGTACGTAGCCAAGCAGCTAGGACTCGAACCAACGCAATCTGTAGTTGTAGAAGATGCCGCAGCAGGCATTGAGGCGGCTCTAGCCGGTGGTATTTGGGCAGTAGGACTCGGCCCCGCCGAACGAGTTGGAGCCGCTCATATTGTTTTGTCCAGCTTAGAAGGGGTCAAATGGGCAGATTTAAGAGCCAAATTAAGCAATATTGCCAGACAAAAACATTCAGGCTCCAAAAGCTAAGATTGTCCAAGTAGGGAATCTAAATAGGACTTACGCAAAATATCCTCAAACTCTAATTTTTCCGTGCCGCGCCAGTTGTTACAAGTCAGGGAACTGCAAGGGCGCACTGGCTTCTCTGTGGCTCTGCGGTAGCCTGCGGCAAGTCGCTACTGCTTTGCTTTCTTCGTCTACGTTATTCCGTAACTCATGCGTAAGTCCTACTAAAATAAAACGCAAGTTTAGATATCCAAATTAGGAGTCAGAGCGTGAATTTGGACGAATTAGCCTTACAGATACAGAATATGCGTAAGCACGTCGCCCTTTTGCAACGTCAGAGTGAACAGGAAAAAACACAGGAAGATATTGAACTTGTCACCGCACTATTAAAAGAAGTCTACTTAGCTTTGGAAAAATTGCAAAGAGCTAATGAAGACCTACAGCAGCACAATGAAGAATTATCCAACACTCAACAATCCTTGATAGCAGAACGTCAACGCTACCAAGAATTATTTGAGGAAGTACCAGACGCTTATTTTGTGACTGATACAAAAGGGTTAATTCAGGAAGCTAACTCAGCCGCCACAACTCTGCTCAACATTTCTAAAAGTGGTTTGTTGGGTAAACTCCTAGAGATTTATCTGCTTGAGAAAGAAATAATTGCTTTTCATTTGAAACTGAATCATCTGCGCGATCATGCCGAAATTCCAGACTGGAAAATGCAAGAGTGGGAAGTAAACCTAAGACCACATAACAGAACGCCAATTATTGCTGCGGTTAAAGTAGTTGCTATCCGTAATCAACAAGGTAAGTTAGTTGGTTTGCGCTGGATATTACGGGACATTAGCGAAAGCAAGCGAACCCAAGGCAAGCTGCAATGGGCAGAACAGGCGATGCGACAAGCGCTTGCCAAAGAAAGAGAGTTTAGCGAACTTAAATCCCGCTTGCTCACCATCACCTCCCATGAGTTCCGCACCCCTTTGGCTACCATCTACTCTTCTGCGGAACTACTAGAATATTATCGCCATCTCTGGAGCGATGAGCGACAACAAACCCACCTGCGTCGCATTCAAACATCAGTTATGCACATGACTCAGTTGTTGAATGATGTATTGCTGCTGAGTCAAGATGAGACAAGTAAGTTAGAATTTAATCCAACACCCCTGAATTTGGTGGAATTTTGCCGCGATTTGTTAGAAGAATTAGAACAGAGTGATCGCTCACAACATGCGATCGCTTTTAGCAGTAAGTGCCAATGTACCCCAGCTAACTTAGACGCGAAACTACTGCGGCAAATCTTGAGTAATTTACTCTCGAATTGTCTAAAATACTCTCCCATTGGTAGCACAGTTAAGTTTTCTGTCACCACTGCCAACGACCAAGCTATATTCCAGACTCAAGACTCTGGGATTGGCATTCCCCCTTCTGATATTGAACACATCTTTGAACCTTTCCATCGCGCCAGTAATGCAGACAATATCCCAGGAATGGGGTTGGGAATGTCCATCGTCAAGCAGGCTGTAGATTTACATGGCGGCGAAATTTTTGTCGAAAGTGCGATCGGTGCAGGAACTACCTTTACAGTCATTCTGCCATTTTCGACAAATTTGCATATATAGCGCCTTGCACTAAGAATTTTGCTGCGCTTTAATTTTAAACTCAAAAAGACGTACAATAGTCAATCACTTTTATTTATCGAATTAAACATAAAATATAATTGCTTCTATCCTAAAAGGTCTTTAAACTGGAGTTAGCCGGTCGACAATAAGTTGTTTGTAAAGTTTTTCTTAACAGTAGCTTAGAAAAACCAACTCAAATAATTTGTATATTTAAGTGTGAGTTTAAAATATTACGCCTGTGGTAATCTCTAACAAATCAGAATACGCACTTCTAGCCCTGTTAGAGTTGGCAACCTGCTACCCTAACGGTGAAGCCCTGCAAATTCGGGAGATAGCGGCATTGCAGGACATCCCGAACCGCTATTTAGAACAACTTCTGGCCACATTAAGGCGTGGAGGTTTAATTAAAAGTATACGCGGAGCCAAAGGTGGCTATGTTCTGGCACGAGATCCCGGAAAGATTACAGTATTAGATGCTTTTACTTGCATGGAAGGCTCAGATATTGTTGTCTCTAATTCTGAGCCAACTCCCAACACGGTAGAAGGTGAGCTAATTCAAGAAGTCTGGCAGGAAGCACGTCAGGCTGCTAACTCCGTTTTGGAAAAATATACACTCCAAGACCTTTGTGAACGAAGAGCAATCCGACAGCAGAAGGAACTCATGTATTACATTTAGAGACGATAAAATAGGAAATTTTTCATCCATCCTTAGTATGAAAGTAATAAGCTGTGAGGCTGTTATATGCCCGAAGTCAATTCTCAACAGCCCATAAATAATGCCGCTACTCTTGTGGAGAGTTATGGAGCGGGAAAACGGGACTTTAGTAAAGCAGAACTGGGTAATGCTGATTTGCAGGGCATCAACTTGAAAGGTTCTGACCTCAGTTATACTGACTTGAGTGAAGCCAACCTGAGTGGTGCAAATTTGAGGGGAACTGACCTAAGCTTTGCCGATCTTAATCAAGCTAATCTGAAGGATGCTGATCTTAGGGGAGCATTGTTGATGTCAGCGAATCTCCGCCAAGCTGATCTCAAAGGAGCGAACCTGCAAAAAGCAGACTACGATCGCAGCACTCATTTTCCCCAAGATTTCGACCCAGTGAAAGCGGGTATGCAGATCAAATCTGAAAATTGATGAAATTAAGTTCACTGAACTTACTTGCCTCAAGATAGAAGATGTTTCTCCCAAAAGAGTTGTATTTTGGAGAAAAAGCCTATCTATGAGGTTGACAATGGAGGCGAAAAGTGAAACCCTCAACCGACGCGCACCCCTAATTACTGCTGGAATTTTTCTTGGTGTGGGTCTTGGAGGGTTTATTGATGGAATTGTACTGCATCAGCTCCTCCAGTGGCATCATATGCTTAGTAACATTCGACCTCTGAACAACACGGCGAATATAGATTTGAACATGGTATGGGATGGGTTATTTCATGCCTTGGATTGGGTATTCACCGTGATCGGAGTTGTCTTGCTATGGCGTGCCGGAGGGCGTGATGATGTTCCTTGGTCATCACAGACCTTTATTGGATCAATACTTATTGGTACTGGGTTGTTCGATTTTGTTGAAGGTTTAATTGACCACCAAATTTTTGGTATCCATCATGTGAAACCAGGTCCAAATCAGTTAGCTTGGGATCTGGGATTTCTTGCATTGGGTGCGCTACTTATTGTCATCGGCTGGATAATGATTAAAAAGGAGCCAGTAGTCAAAAGTCATTAGTCAAGCGATCGCAATGATTTTACCGTCAAGTTAACTACCGTGAAACTTGCCGTAGTTAGAAAAAGCGAGAGATAGGCACAAAGACTCATCCTCGCTTTTTGATTACTTAAGCTGTGAGACTTGCCATCGCCTTGTCTCCAGATTCCAAGGCAGTGTTTACTTCCGCTTCTGTGACAATTAGCGGTGGCACAAACCGGACTACCTTTGGCCCGGCTGGTACCAGTAATACGCCCTCCTTGATGGCAGCATTGACAATATCTGCTGCGGTTAGTTGAATATCGGCTCGTAACTCCAAACCGTTGATTAAACCCCAACCTCGAACTTCACCAATGTGCTGAGGGTATTTTGCTGCGATCGCTTTTAATCCAGTTCGCAACTGTTCACCCCTGTCTTGCACATTCTGCAAAATATTTTCCCGTTCCAATGTCTGGCAAACACTCAGTGCTACACCACACACAAAAGGATTTCCGCCAAAGGTGCTGGCGTGTTCCCCTGGTTGAAAAACATCACAGAACTTCTTGCTCATCATTGCACCGATGGGGATACCGCCACCTAAACCTTTGGCACTGGTAAAGATATCCGGTTCAACGCCGAGATGTTCGTAAGCCCATAATTTGCCGCTACGCCCCATGCCAACTTGCACTTCGTCGAAAATCAATAAAATGCCAGTTTCATCGCAAATCTGCCGGAGCTTTTTGAAATAGGCAACATCTCCCGGACGCACACCGCCTTCTCCCTGCAATGGCTCAATTAGAATTGCTGCTACACGGTAATCACCTTCATCCAACTCGCTAATCGCCACTTCTACAGCGTTAATATCGTTGTAATTTACGTAGTGGAAACCAGGAACCAAGGGATCAAAATACTTTTGATACTTTGGTTGTGCAGTGGCGGTAATTGTCGCCAAAGTCCGTCCGTGAAAACTGGCATTGGCGGTTAAAATAATTGGTTTTTCAATGTCTAATACTGTGTGGGCATATTTTCGCGCCAGTTTAATTGCAGCTTCGTTAGCTTCAGCTCCAGAGTTGCAGAAAAATACGCGATCGGCACAAGAATGATCAACAAGCCATTTTGCCAATTCACCTTGCTCAGGAATGTAGTACAAATTAGAGACATGGTGCAGCTTCTGAATTTGGCGTGTTACCGCTTCTACCATAATTGGATGGGCGTGTCCCAAAGTACAAGTGGCAATTCCTGCTACAAAGTCCAGATATTCGCGCCCCTGTGTATCCCAAACCCGGCATCCAGCACCCCGTTCTAAGGCTAAGGGAAACCGGCCGTAGGTAGACATGACAGCTTCATTAAAGCTATCTGCATCAAACGGACTAGATGCTACAGACCCTGAATCTGGGGGGATGGTGGTTTGTTCAACGAGAGTTTGTAGGCTCACGACCGCTCCTCCTGAGAGTTTTTCATCATATAGTTATTTACTAGTTTCCTAGAAATCCCTAAAAAATACTTTTTATTTAGCACAACTCGTACTTCTTCTTAAACTAACGCTTATATAACCTCAAACGCATGGCGGTGGTGAAAAAAAATTTGTACTCAACACTTGAGCAAAAATATCAACGTATCCAAAAAGAGTTAATGACTGGGGCGATCGCTCTTGGCGGTGTTTTCCTGATTGGCACTTTGTGGTATTGGCTAGTGGAGGGCTGGGCATGGGAAGATGCAGCTTACATGACAGTCATCACTTTAGCGACTGTGGGATATGGAGAGACGCATCCACTGGGTAGCCGAGGACGGTTGTTTACAATTGCCTTGATTTTGTTGGGTGTAGTCAATATCGGTTACATTGTCAACAGATTTACAGAAGCGATCATTGAAGGCTATTTTCACGAAGCAATTCGGCTACAGCAGCAGAGGCGGTTAATGGAATCCCTAACAGAACACTACATCATTTGTGGATTTAGCCGGACTGGTCGTCAAATTGCCAAGGAATTTCGGGCAGAAGACGTACCTTTTGTAGTGATTGATTCGGAAATGGAATCTGTGCAAAGGGCGCAGGCGGAAGGTTACACGGCATATCAAGGTGATGCTACCCTAGATGACACACTTCTGAAAGTTGGTATTGAACGGGCGATGTGTATCGTTGCAGCACTCCCTTCAGATGCCGAAAATTTATATATTGTTTTATCGGCAAAAACACTGAATTCGGGAATTCGGGTGATCGCACGGGCAAGTACAGAAGAAGCTTTGCAGAAGTTACGACGCGGTGGTGCAGATGAAGTGATATCCCCCTATATTACTGGGGGGAAGCGCATGGCTGCTGCGGCTCTCAGACCCCAAGTATTGGACTTTGTAGACGGGATTTTGACAGGTGCAGACCGCCAATTGTATATGGAAGAATTTTTACTTGACCCGGCTTTTTGTCCCTTTGTGGGTCAGAGTTTGCAAAAAGCGAGATTGCGATCGCAATCTGGGGCATTAGTTCTGGCAATTCGCCGCGTTGATGGCACTTTAATCGGTGGCCCCACTGGCGATACGGTGTTAATGCCAGGCGATCGGCTAATTGGTATGGGTACAGCAGAACAGTTGCGTAGCCTGAACCAAATTCTTGGTCCAATTGGTTCGCAGGAATTGCGTAAACCTAAGAATAGCTAATTTTATTTTTCCTTAACTACTTTTTTATACCAAATACCTCCACAGACAAAACATACTATTCCTGTAACCACTGTAAAATACTAGCTTTGCTCTCTACCAAGCCCTTATAAATCAGTGATTCCGGTGTCATGGATTGAATCGCAGCGTACAGCTTAGACCGTAACATTGGGTGTTTTTTCACTACACTACAATCTCGAAAATAAGTACGAATACTAAAAAGTGCCGCTTCATACTCCGGTAGTCCCCAAATCACTTGGCGCTCAATTCGCAGATAAAGCTGGGGATGTTGTGAATCAAAGCTTCTACCTTGCCATTGGCTAACTGACACACCAGAGGGCGGTTCGGGATGGTGGTTAAGGCGGGTATCGGTACTCAAACCCCAAGCAAAGCGCACCATCGGTTTCTGAGTAATCATTGTATTAGCGATCGCACCCCCTCGCCGATTAATTTTTTCCATCCCAGCGACAGGTGCATGAATTGTAGCGAAATCCTTACCAATTTTCTCTTCAGCTGACCAGTGGTTAGGATAGCAGAGATGAACTGCACCCAGCCAGTTGCTACCATCATCAGAACGACAGATAATTGTCAAGTCTTCTTGTACCTGTGCTGCAAGTGCATCAAGGGTAGAGGCGTAAGATGGAACAACAGAACTACCCTCAACTTCCTGTAACTGCAAATCTGCATCTAAATAGAGAGTTTCTTTGGTAAGTTGGCTGTGGAATTTTAGAATGTTATCTATTGACTTTTGATAGTGAAAATGCTGTGGGTGTTCTTGGGTAAGGCGATTAATTATTAAACGAGTGATCGCACCTGCCACAGCTTTAGAATAATTGCAGGTTTGGTAGTACTTGCTCAACCGTTCCCCACGAGCTAAAAATTTAGCCTGACGGTAATGGGCAAAATTATCATCAATTTGAAATACCTGCTGATCAGCCTGAGCGTTACCAAAATAGGAACCAAAAGCCATCATGCCCGGCTTGACTTCGTAGCGTCCACTCATGAGAGGGAAGTAGTAAGCCGTACTACTAGAGGCTTCGACTGTCTTAGTTTCCTGGAAGAAGTTGTCTAAAGACACAGATTCTATGATGCTTGTTTTTTATTCTCCTCATTTCCAATATATATGAAGGGATAAGGAAGAAATAACCAATGCCCAATGACAAATGACCAATGACTAATAATCAATTTCTTTCCATCCATGCATGGATGCTATGCCTTTTGTAACCCATTCGATCACAATTGGGGGAGCTTCTGATATCAAGATGCTAGGATAAACTGCTGTACCCCAATCGGGATGAATTAACACAGAGCATTGATTTTTAATTACTGGATAGTTAAGTAAAGCTTTGACAACTGCTGTGTCATCGTGGGGAATTGCACCAGGATGAGACAGTAAAGGATAGCCTGTACGAGGGTCGATTAAGTCTGTTAAATAACCGCGATCGCGCAGATTAAATGCTAAATCACAGCCAAATCTCATAAACTTTTCTCGCAAGCTTTCTTTCTCTGACTCTACTTTTGCTGTCTTTTCAACTAATTGATAACGCGATTGCTGTAAGACAATCACTACTCGTAAAAATGGCTGCCGTTTCCAATCTGGTAATATCCGTTCGCAGTTGGCACAGATATATTGACTGGGAGCATGAATTGAAATTTGAACCGCTTGTCCCGTTTCGCCAACTAAATTAATGGGACAGGCTTGCTCCGAAGTGTAAACTTTGGGATAGTTCACTAAATTGATTCGGCTTATACAAGTTTTTTAATTTAATCTACGGTATAGATGATACATCTTAAAAGTTCAGAAAAATCATCATTTTCCTATAATAAGTTACTTTTTTTAGAAGTAGTTGCTAATAATTTGATAATTTTAATCCGAATTTTATCCTTTATTAACCTGTTCTCATGGCATTTGCTGCGATCGCTGTAGGTATTGGCATAAATGCAGCGTGTGGTAGACAAGCGATGCCTATGGCAGACTATGTCTACGCTCCTGCAATCTGTTCGATCAAAATCCCAAAAAATTACCTCCATCTCTACCAATTCTCTGTAAACTTGCACTTAATGATTGCTCGTTTTCACTTGGTGTACTTGGCGGTTCGTTTAATAAATTATTAAGTGCAGCCTCATAGCGAAATGATATTAGACGATTTGCAGTCAAAAGCAAAATGGTCTAACTGCCAGCAAAGCTGGATTAAACAGCCATCTGATAAGGCAAAGCGCGTCGCAATTTCGCCCAAAGGTGAGCAAAAAAGACAAAGGTAATCTTGTCTGCTTAGAAAAAATTAAGCTCTTAGCCTAGTTTCCATAGCACTCAATTAATTGAGTTTTAAAGAATTCACCGGCACTTCATCCCAAGAATCGACTGTCCGCAATTGCGCTACCCAACCTGCTGCCTTTTGCGTCTCGGTCAAATTATTCTTAAAGGAATCATGACAATCTTTAGCTTGAGATTCATTACAAGTAGCAATACAGGCATGAATCATCCCGGATGGATCAATTTGCTCATTTACCCAAATAGTCATGGAATATTCCCTCAAAAACTGTAAAAAACTCTAGCGAAAAAAGCTATTCGTTATTTTAGAACACTATTAAAGTCAAAAATTCTAGAGCAAAATTGGTAATAAGTAGTGAATTAATATTACCGATTACTCAATTTAGCTTTATCTAGTAGGCACATAGGATTTATCTCCTCTTTCGTAGCGACGGCGGTAGAGTAATTCTAACTGTCCACCATATTCTTGAATCCAGGCAATTTGGCGCTGGTAGAGTCCTCGGAAGGTATTGGCAAATAATAGTGTAAAAATTGCCACTACCAACCCTGATGCTGTGGATACTAAAGCTTCACTAATTCCAGATGTTACACCTGCTGTTTTAGTACCTCCTACATCTCCGATATTTAGAGAGGCAAAGGAGTTAATTAATCCTAAAACAGTGCCGAGAAGTCCCAACAGGGGCGCAAGACCAATAATTGTCTCAAAAATATTTTGGGAACGCTTGAGTAAGGGGATTTCGGCTTGTGCTTCACTTTCTAATGCCAAACGAAATTCTTCTGGTGTTGGCTCCTCCAATTCTAAAGCTGCTAAAAAAATCCGAGCAATGGGTAAATCAGCATTTTTCTGCAATTTATCTAAAGCACTAACTACATTATCAAGGCGATAAAGCTGTAGCACCTCTCGCACTACCTTGTTTTGCCGATTATTTATTCTTACCCAAAAGATGATCCGTTCGATAATCAGCGCCACCCCTAACAAAGAGAACGCCAGCAGAGGCCACATAACCACGCCACCTGCTGTAAACAGATTACTAATTTCCATCTACTATTTTTTAACTCATCGACAACGCTAGGTTAACAGATCGTTGAGATGGAGCAGTTTAATGCTGCATTTTAGCTACAGCACCTTTTGAGCTATTCTCAGTTTGACCGATCGCGATCGCAAGTTATTAAGAATTTCTTTTTAGCAGTAACTTTAACAAAGGATTGAAATGCCACCCTTACAGTCAGAACAAGATTTAGAAAATTATCCTAAGTTCATTGAGCGTATTCGCAGCAGTTCTGAGCCACAAGATGGAGCAGTTTAAGGCTTACAGCAACTTTTCAGCTATTCTCAGTTTGGCCGATCGCGATCGCGGATTCTTACTAATTTCCTCTTCTTGTGCAATAATTGGCTTTTTTGTCAAGACTTTTAACAAAGGTGAATTTCTTAAACCATGCTTCACCGGACGGTCTTCCAAACTGTGAAAACTGATAATCGCAATTCTGCCACCAGGGACAAGGGCATTTGGTGCTTTATCCAAAAAGGTTTCTAGAGATTTTAACTCGTCGTTGACCACAATTCGCAGAGCTTGAAAAACACGAGTAGCCGGGTGAATTCTCCCATAACGGTATTTTGGAGGAACTGAAGAAGCGATCGCATCAGCCAATTCTGTAGTCGTGTACAACGGTCGCCGTTCTACAATACGACGAGCAATGCGCCGCGATAATCTCTCCTCGCCGTACTTAAAGAAAATATTGGCTAATTCTGCTTCATCCCAATTATTAATCACATCAGCAGCAGTTAGCGATCGCCCCCGATCCATTCGCATATCCAAACTTGCAGCTTGGCGAAAGCTAAAACCTCGTTCTGCTTGATCTAAATGGTAAGAACTTACCCCCAAATCGGCTAAAATACCATCGAAAGTATTAGGGGGAAACTCGTAGTCAGCAAAATTGCTATAAATAAATTGTATGCGATCGCTAAACTCAGCTAATTCTTTCCTTGCTGCGGTTAAAGCATCTTCATCTTGGTCAACAGCCGTTACTCGTACATCCGCAGCAGCTTCTAAAATTAAGCGACTGTGACCACCACCGCCAACTGTCACATCTAAATAATGTCCGCCTGGACGCACCGCCAAACCCTCAATTACCTCCCGACCCAAAACGGAAATATGGGAAAAAGCTAGTTCTTCTAAATCTAACGGCGTTTGTGAATCTGATTTCATCTTTAATTTTATTTTTGATAAATAAGGGACTTCCAGAAATTAAATTATTCAATTTTGGGAGCGACTATATGATCGTTAGATTCTTCCTCCCCTGCTTCCCCTGCGCCCCCTGCTTCCCCTACTCGCCAAAGTGATGGGATATTTTTTAATTGGAAGTCCCTAAATTAGCTCCTGTATTCTGATTTCTGAATTCTTCTTCAAAAATCTAAATAGCTGGTGGCTGTATAGGTAAGCTAATCGTCATTTAAATTGCACCATTTTTATGGTGATAAAAGCTGCAAACTCTTTCCCCTGCTCCCTGCCCCCTGCCCCCCTGCGATCTCAATGTGCAAATTAAATGCGTAACAGCTTACCATTGCCTTAGACACGAACTTATACAAGATTGAACAGGATTTAACAACATCAGGATTTTAAATGCAAAAAGAGATTACATGAAAAAAACCTGTGCCTCAATCCCTTGCATATCAAGCTTCCCTATAATAATTGAAGAGGTGCAACGAAATGAAACATCAATTACAACTCCTCGGCTGCTATCCTCTCTCCAACATAACCCTGTAGAGTCCTAATTATATAGATTGCCCATACAAACCTCATTTTGGCAAACTAGATAAATCGGGTCTGGTTGGCATCTGGGCGATTCAATTCAAAATTTTCACGAACGGAGAACACGAAATCTATGACCAGACTAGAAACCCGCACTGAACCAATGGTGCTAAACATGGGGCCACACCACCCCTCAATGCACGGGGTTCTGCGGCTAATCATGACTCTGGATGGCGAGGATGTCGTTGACTGTGAACCAGTTATCGGCTATTTGCACCGGGGAATGGAAAAAATCGCCGAGAACCGCACTAATGTAATGTACGTTCCTTACGTTAGTCGCTGGGATTACGCGGCGGGAATGTTTAACGAAGCCGTCACTGTCAACGCCCCAGAACAGCTTGCAGGTGTTGCTGTCCCCAAACGTGCTAGCTACATCCGCGTCATCATGCTGGAGTTGAACCGCATCGCTAACCACTTGCTGTGGTTTGGCCCCTTCCTCGCTGACGTAGGCGCACAAACTCCCTTCTTCTACCAATTCCGCGAACGGGAGATGATTTATGATTTGTGGGAAGCCGCCACAGGCTATCGGATGGTAAATAACAACTACTTCCGTATTGGTGGAGTAGCGGCTGATTTACCTTACGGTTGGGTAGATAAGTGTCTGGAATTCTGCGACTACCTATTACCCAAAATTGATGAGTACGAACGGTTAGTAACCGATAACCCTATCTTCCGGCGACGTGTTGAAGGACTTGGTACTATCACCCGTGAAGAAGCAATTAACTGGGGACTTTCTGGCCCAATGTTACGCGCATCTGGCGTGCAATGGGATTTGCGGAAAGTTGACCATTACGAATGTTATGACGATTTCGACTGGGATGTACAGTGGGAAACTGCGGGTGATTGCTTTGCTCGTTACGTAGTGCGGATGCGGGAAATGCGCGAATCTGTAAAGATTATTCGCCAAGCAATTAAAGGACTTCCTGGCGGCCCTTACGAAAATCTGGAAGCCAAGCGTTTAGCCGCAGGTAAAAAATCCGAGTGGGACGCATTTGATTATCAATTCATCGGTAAAAAAGTTTCCCCCACTTTTAAGATGCCCAAAGGTGAAATCTACGCCCGTGTAGAAAGTGGCAAAGGTGAATTGGGAATTTATTTGGTTGGCGATGATAACGTCTTCCCCGCACGTTGGAAGATTCGCCCAGCAGATTTCAACAACCTCCAGATTGTTCCACATTTACTGCGCGGAATGAAAGTTGCAGATATTGTGGTCATCCTCGGTAGTGTTGACGTAATTATGGGGTCTGTGGATAGGTAGAAAATATCTATCTAATGTAAATATGTAAATACTTTTTTAGAGCAGTTGTATTTTAGTGCAACTGCTCTTTTTTTTACACTTTAGTTAAGCATTTCTTTCTTCTCTCCTTTGAAGCAATCGCCGCACTTTCTGAATTCCGCATCCCCCGCGAACTTAATAATTTATTTGATTTCCAAAAAGCCAATGGATGGAACACTATTTGTTAGTGAAGAACTTTTAAAAGCAATTGATAAGATTCACCGTTATCCTTTGCGACAGTCAGCTATTGATACTCTCAACCGTCAACTGAGAAAGAGTAGGGTGCGTTACGCTACGCGATAACATACTCTACAAAGCTTTAAAGATATAATTAAATTATTTTAGGAGTAATATTTATGGTTATATTATCATCTAATCTTTCTTTAACAGAGTTTCTGCAATTACCAGAAACTAAACCAGCTAGTGAATATATTGATGCAAAAATCTACCAAAAACCAACGCCCCAAGGAAAACATAGCAGAATTCAAACTCGTTTATCAACTGAGATTAATCAGGTAAGCGAATCTGAGCAAAAAGCTTTAGCGTTAACTGAACTACGCTGCACATTTGGAGGACGTTCTTTAGTTCCCGATATTGCTGTATTTAACTGGTCACGGCTTATTGTTGATGAAGATGGGGAAATTGCCAATAAGTTTGAAACTTATCCAGATTGGATAATTGAAATTTTATCACCTGATCAATTTCCTAACCGTGTAATTGATAAAATTATTTTCTGTATTAATCATGGTACAAAATTAGGTTGGTTTATTGACTCTAACGATAAATCGGTGATGGTATTTCAACCTAATAAATTGCCAGAAGTAAAATATAATAATGATAAATTGACTGTTATTGATGTATTAACAGATTGGCAAATAACGTCAGCAGATATATTTAGTTGGTTAAAGGTTAAATAGTTAAAAGGGCAGTTATAAACCGCGTCTACACAAGCAAGACTTACTTTGCGGGTTTCAAACCCTCAATTTAGCTCGTTCACCTCGTTCCCCGAATGTAGCGTTTTTCGTATGGATGCAATACAGTCTGACCTCACTTCCATTTCTCTCTCCTAAAATAAGAGAGGCTTTAAATCTTACTCCCCTTCCCTTGTAGGGAAGGGGCTGGGGGTTATGTCTGTATTGCACTCAACCCAGAAGCCCTATAGTAGGTCGGATTCAGGCTTTGCGAAACCCAACAAAGCTTTGATAATGTTGGGTTGCGTTCCTCAACCCAACCTACACCCTGTGGAAAACACTTAAATTAGAAAGCAAACTTGAATTTGAGAAAGTCAAAGCTTATTTTACTTGCGTAAAACACCAAAATGAGAAAGCAAACTTGAGTTTGAGAAAGTCAAAGCTTCTTTTACTTGCGTAAAATACCAAAATGAGAAAGCAAACTGGGGTTTGAGAAAGTAAAAGCTTCTTTTGCTTGCGTAAAACACCAAAATGAGAAAGCAAAAGCTTCTTTTGAGTAAGTCAAAGCTCATTTTGAGAAAGCATTTCAGTATTTTGAGAAAGGAAACGGGCATTTTTATAAAGCAATTAGGCATTTTTATAAAGTAATCAGCAAATATACCTGACAATTAAAAATCATGATTGTACAAATAAAACCGCCGCTTAGAAAAATCGGTAATGTTTCAGTAATATCTCTCAAGCGCAAGAAGTCGGTTTAGGTTTCCATCAACAAGGTGTTACCGACGAAGCAGAACGTGCTAAACTACGCGCCGAATTCGATGGAATGATAGCCCATCTTTACGGTTTAACCGAAAATGAATTTAGCTACATCCTCACCACATTTCCCATTGTTAATGCAACCGTTAAAGAAGCAGCATTGTCAGCTTACCGTACCTTTGCCCCAATGTTTGCATTAATCTCTCGTTCCTATACAGAACATGAAAACGAGGAATACTAACAGCATCACAAATATCTGTAACTATCAATACAAACTTAATTGTTACATTACTGCTTGAAGTATATTTATTGCCTCAAATTTTAGAAAAACCAAACATATTATTTGTAAATTTACAAAATTCTTAATTTTAAATTTATAATCTTAAATTTTCTCTGGTGTAAATTAAAAAGATGAGTTTCTTAATAATTTCTTTTAAATTCACCGTTCGCGTAGCGTCCCGTAGGGAAGAGGTTGAATAATGTTATGTTTTGTTAAAATTGAATTGCTGCTATAAATACAAGAATGTATTTAAACAAGGTCTAATAAATTACTATATAAATCCGGCAGCATTTACCTAGTCGTAATTTTAGAACCGTGCAAATTCATCCTCACTCGGAATTTAATCATAGCCGCGATCGCCCTGAACAGGGTTTGCAAAATTTGCTCGACCGCCTTGTTAAAACAATGCAGCGTGATGAGTTAGTCCGGCAAACAACCAATCAACTCAGAGAATCGCTTCAGGTTGATCGGGTGGTGTTGTATTATTTTTACAGTCAGTGGCAAGGGCAGGTGACTTTTGAATCTTTGAGTTCTCAAGAATTCTCAATACTTGGTTCCACTGGCCCAGATGATTGTTTTAATAACGAGTATGCTGCTTTATACTTAGCAGGACGAGTAAGAGCGATCGCTGATATTGAATTAGAGCCAATCCAACCTTGTCACCGAGATTTTCTGTGCAATTTGCAGGTTCGCGCCAACTTGGTTGTACCAATTGTCACAACTAGAGGATTATGGGGATTGCTAATAGCACATCACTGTCAAGGGCCTCATGATTGGTTGCCATCAGATATAGACATAATGCAAACAGGCGCACAAACTCTAGCAACAGATCATAATATTCTGGAGAGTTAAGTCACTGTGTATTCAAATCGCCTACAGTAAAGTAGCAGAAATCCTCGCCAGCACTGATTTTTCTAGTTAAGGAGAAAAAACTGTGAAATTTGGTTACACGGTTATTTGGGTAGACGATGTAGTTAAAACAGTTGAGTTTTACGAAAAAGCCTTTGGTTTAGTTCGTCGCACTCTTGTGGATAAGGGGCAATCTATCTGGGCCGAAATCGAGACGGGAAACACCACGCTAGCTTTCTCCTCTAGTAGCGAAGCACAGAAGTTATTTCCTGGTGGCTGCCATCACAACGATGCTACACAACCACCGGCATTAATCCAAATATCATTTATTACTCCTGATGTTGGCGGCGCTTACATGAGAGCCATCGGCGCAGGCGCAAAAACATTAGATGCTCCTAAAAGCCAGCCTGGGGGACAAATGATTGCTCGTGTTCGCGATCCTAATGGTGTGCTGGTGTCGTTGGTAAGTGGGTGAAATTCTTACAACTGAATTTAGTTAAAATAGCTTTCCCATGCTTGTGATTCAGTCAATATAGAGAAAGTCACTGCTTAAACTGTCTGTTGAAGACTTAGAAGTTAAATTGAATTCATAACTCTTAACTCTTGATTTTCCAATGGATTCAAATCCAGCATTGTGTGCAGCGATCGCAAATCACATTATCACCTCTTTCCAGCAACGAATTACTTTTGCCCAATTCATGGATCTGGCCTTATACCACCCTGAATACGGCTACTATTCCAGCAATGCAGTCAAAATAGGTTTTAAAGATAGTGATTTTTTTACCTCTCCCAACCTCTGTCCTGACTTTGGCGAGTTACTAGCAGAACAATTTTTACAAATGTGGGAGATTTTAGGAAAACCCATACCCTTTTCTTTGGTAGAAATGGGAGCAGGTCAAGGATTGCTAGCATTGCATATCCTCAAATATCATCAACAGCACAACCCAGATTTTTTTACTGTACTGGAATATATCATTGTTGAAAAGTCTCCAACTTTAAGACAAGAACAGCAGCAACGCTTGCAAGATTTCCCCGTGCGTTGGTGCAATTTAGAGGATATACCACCAAATGCAATCGCAGGTTGCTTTTTTTCTAACGAGTTAGTAGATGCGTTCCCCGTGCATCAATTCATCTTAGAAACGGGCGAACTCCGAGAAATTTATGTAACCACATCACAAAACCTAACCCCCCTCATAGGGGAGGGGTTGGGGGAGAGGTCAAATTTTGCATTTGTGGAAGTAACAGGAGAACCTTCAACGCCCCAACTGGCTGAATATTTAAACTTAGTAGGAATCGACTTTACCCATGCATATCCAGATGGCTACCGTAGTGAAATTAATTTAGCTGCTCTAGACTGGTTGAGTATAGTAGCAGACCGCTTGCAGCGTGGCTATGTGTTAACAATTGATTATGGCTACCCCGCCAGCCGTTACTATAATCCCAGGCGATCGCAGGGAACGTTACAGTGCTATTATCACCATCGTTTCCACGACAACCCTTATATCAATATTGGGCGACAAGATATCACTGCCCATATTGACTTTACGGCTTTAGAAATTTGGGGTGAGAAGTGCAATTTAAAGAATGTTGGTTTTATTCAGCAGGGATTATTTTTGATGGCGTTGGGGTTAGGCGATCGCATTGCAGCTCTTTCTTCTCAACAGCAACCCCTCTCGCAGTTACTAAAGAGGCGAGACGCACTACACCAGTTTTTAGATCCCACAGGGCTGGGCGGCTTTGGAGTCCTAGTTCAGAGTAAAGGTTTGGATAAGACAGAAATTACTCAACCACTAAAAGGATTGGTCTTACCAGAGTAAAAATAAATTTGAAAAGTTAAAACTCTATTTAAGAATGCAGTATTAGTCTTATTTAGACTAGCATAACAGTGATTACTGTAAAGTTAAAC
The DNA here is from genome assembly GCF_014696655.1 of Nostoc sp. FACHB-888. Taxonomy (NCBI): domain Bacteria; kingdom Bacillati; phylum Cyanobacteriota; class Cyanophyceae; order Nostocales; family Nostocaceae; genus Nostoc; species Nostoc sp. FACHB-888. The sequence continues at coordinate 119,408 of NZ_JACJQM010000011.1, forward strand.
ACACTACCAAAGTAATAATTATGTCCACCCATGACCTGTTAATGCTAGTAACCTTACTTACTCCAGGGCTTTTACTTTCAGTGCTAATTATGGCGACTTTTGCTGCTGGTGGCTAATTGCCAGAGACATAAGTCACTAGTCAGTGAACAGTTATCAGTGTTTAGACATTGTTCACTGATAACTGATATTAAAATCAAACGATGGAACTACAACAGGCTACGCCTACGCCGTATTAAAGGAACGTGAAAAATGAAGGTGGCATTTCTGGGAACTGGACTAATGGGACTACCAATGGCTCAAAGGTTATTAGCCGCAGATATACAGCTAATTGCCTACAATCGTACCCCAGAAAAATTAGCACCACTAAAAGCAGCTGGAGCTGAAGTTGTTACACATCCCCGCCACGCCATTCGTGGTGCTGAGTGCGTAATCCTAATGCTTACTAATGCCCCGGCTATTTATAATGTGTTGCTTTCAGATACTGCTTGGCAAACTCTGGAAGGACGCACGATCATCCAAATGGGAACAATTACTCCCACAGAAAGCCAGGAAATTAGAGATGCAGTTGTTGGTGGTGGTGGTGAGTATTTAGAAGCACCTGTATTAGGAAGTATCCCAGAAGCAAAAGCTGGCAAGTTGAATGTTATGGTAGGGGCAGAGCCAGAACAATATCAACGACACTTAAAGCTACTCCAAAATTTTGGGACAGAACCTTTACTTATAGGGCCAGTAGGATCTGCGGCGGCGCTCAAATTAGCATTAAATCAACTAATAGCTTCCCTAACAACTAGCTTCGCTCTGAGTCTGGCTTTTGTCCAGCGTCAAGGTGTCGATGTGGATGTATTTATGCAAATCTTGCGCGACAGTCCACTTTACGCACCTACCTTCGACAAAAAGCTACAACGGATGTTGGATGGCAATTATGCTGATCCGAATTTCCCCACAAAACACTTGCTCAAAGATACAGAATTGTTTATCTCTGAAGCGAAATCCCGAAGTTTGGATCTCAGCAGTATTAAAGGTGTGCGGCAAATCTTGCAAACAGCCGTAAAAATGTCATTTGCTGATGATGATTACTCATCACTATTTTCTGTAATTAAAGAATGGGGAGAGTAATGGGGGAATAAATTTTGGTAGGGTAGCACAGCTAGCCGTGCTACCCTAATTAATCAGAATATTACTGTCCATTAATAGTAGTTGATGGAGGAAATGGTAGAGATTCCGGCTGAGGTTGAGGCTGAGGTGCTGGTTGAGGATTGAGAAATTCCTGCCAAGCCCTAATTTGCTCTTGTGCTGCACTGTAAGCAGAACTACCGCGTGGAATCGATTTTGCAATATCCATCCCTCTAGCAATATCAGACTGACCTTGAGAGCGTGCTATTTCTAACAATTGCTGACTCCATTGGTCAATAGCCAGATTCGCATCCATACGTAAGATACTATTGTTTGAAACTCGATCCGCCAGTCGTATTGCTTCAACCAAAGCTTCTGGCGTGCCAACTGCCCCCACTTCCTGAGCTTTTCTCCAGTTTTCTCTAGTGCGAATTTGGCCTTGCCAGTCATTTATCGCAGCTTGTGCTTCTTGTGAAAGCGCCCTTCCTGACGATGCAATTTGTTGGGCTAGGCTAATAGCGGCGGTAAGATTTCCACTGTGAGCCAGTTCTTGCGCCTGATCTAAGTAGGGCTGGTCTTGAATTCGCTGAATTTTTCCTATCCAAGTACGAATTTTTTTCCGTGCTTCTGGATATAATGCACGACCTCTACGAATTTCGCTAGCCTGAGCGATCGCAGCTTGCAAGGAGTTAATATCGTCGAATATTGCTATCTGTTCGGCACGTTCTAAATAAGGCTGGTCTTCAATTGTCTCCACTTGGGCACGCCAGCGACCCATTTCTTGCCTAGCTTCTGTGGCGCGGGGGTTACTAGCAGGGATGAGCTGTACTTGAGCGATCGCTGCTGTTAAATTAGGGACTGTTCCCTCGCTAGCCAATATTCTCGCTTTTTCTAGATTGGCAACATCTTCAATCTCTAACTGCCAACGAGCAATTAGTTGCTGTGCTTCGTTATACACTGGTCTGGAAGGATCAATCTGTTGTGCTTGAGCGATCGCAGCCTCTAAACCAGAAACATTACCTATCCAAGCACTTCTTTTTGCGTCAGCTATGGCGATAAAGTCATCTGTTTCGCCCCGTAGTTTCGCAATCTCTGGAATTTGTCTAGCAATATTCAGTGCTTCATCTGCATCCTGCTTATCTAGTTTTGCCTGTGCCAATTCCAGCATTTTGCGTCCAAATGCGGGAATCGCTTCCTGAGCTTTTTGATAAATGTAGCTTTCTTGCCCAATAGACTCGGCTAACTTGATAGCTTCTAATAAATTATCAACAACTTTGCTGTTTGCTAAACTTTCAGCTTTTCCTAACTTATCGCCATCTTCCCGTGCTGTGGCAATTAGACGATTCAGTTGGTCGTATTTAGTACCCGCCCAATATTGATTGTCTACGCGCAGCATTTTGGCGGATAACATAAATGCCGATTGCCAGCGTCGTTCCTTTACTTCTGCGATCGCACCGTTGTATGTGGCTTCTGCCTTTGACCAAATCGACTGCCATTTGTCAATTTGCTCATCGACTAATTTATAAGCTGCCACATCTTCGGGTATCTTACGAGCAGTAGCGATCGCTTCTTCTAAATTCCCAGTTTGAAAACTTTGATCAGCTAGCTTCAAAATATCCCGTGACCATTCTTCGATGAAACGATCAATTTCTCCATGCAACGGGTGATTTTGTGGTAGTTCCTTCACCAGAGCGATCGCTTGCAAAAGGTCGTTTACTGTCTGCTTAGAAGCCGCCAACTGAGCGCAGTGTAGCCGCACAGAAGCACTAGCTAGGGGCCAGAAAATCGAGGGGCAATTAGGGGCAGTGGGCAACTTTAGGAGCATTGCAATCGACAAGAACCCTACACTGCCGGGAATTAACATTAGCAGTACTGACCACAACACCCAGCTTTTCATCCAGCGTGGCAATTTACCAACACTTCTGCTGAGTTGGGTAGTTTCTTCTGAATGACTATTTATAGGTAATCCTTCTCTACGAGACGCTTTGGGTAGCTTTTTTCCCCATAGGGGTATATCGTTTTTTTTTCGCCGCTTCACTGACTTGGAAGTAGAACCAGTAGCTGGGACATCAAGTGGCTGAGTTTCACCGAATTGCTCTGTTCGGGATAATCTTTTGTTTTGATCTGGCTCTCTTCCATTGGCTGAAGACCAACTGTCTGGAATATCCCGCTCTGTCATCTCTCACACCAAAATAATTGAATAGCGCTCTGCTTTAGGTCGATAATTCCATTGTTGACATAGTAACTTTCTGATGATTAAAAAGCTACTTTTTTGAGTATCTCTCTCCACAGAGTACCATTAGCAATCTAAAAAATCAGTGCCCTTTTATACTTTATCCTGAAACGGTAGATTCAGCTTGCAAATCGGCAATTAGTTGAGCTAACTGATCGCTACTTGCCTGGTAGACGTTGCCGCAAAACTCGCAAATTGCTTCAGCACCATCATCTTTAACAATCATATCTTGTAGTTCAGCTTCTCCCAAAATCTTCAGTGCCCCCAAAACGCGATCGAAAGAACAACCACAGTGGAAACGCAGCATTTGCCGTTCGGAAAAGATTTCCAGCCCCATGTCTCCCAGCAAGTCGTTAAAGATTTCAGGTAACGTCTTACCAGCTTGCAACAATGGCGTAAATCCTGCTAGACCAGCAACCCGTGATTCCAACGTTTCTACTAGGGCTTCGTCTCTGGCAGCTTTGGGCAATACTTGTACCAGTAATCCTCCAGCCGCAGTTACTCCACCTGCTCCCACAAAGACACCTAAAACTAAAGCTGAAGGTGTTTGTTCGGAACTTACTAGATAATGAGCCACATCATCGCCAATTTCGCCAGAAACTAGTTCTACCGTACTAGAGTAAGGATAACCATAACCGATATCCCGGACAACGTAGAGGTAGCCGTCACCTACTGCGCCGCCAACATCTAGCTTACCTTTGGCATTGGGAGGCAATTCAACCGATGGATTCGCCACATACCCGCGTACCGTACCATCTAAGCCTGCATCTACCAATATGCCACCCAAAGGCCCATCGCCCTTGACCCGGACATTGACCCTTGATCCAGTTCGCTTCATACTAGAAGCCATTAACAAGCCCGCTGCCATAGTCCGACCCAGTGCTGCCGTTGCCACATAGGAAAGCTTGTGTCGCCCCCGTGCTTCTTCTGTTAAACGTGTGGTGATCACACCTACGGCACGAATTCCACCTTCGGCTGCTGTTGCACGAATTAACTGATCCGCCATGAATAACCTTACATTTCTTAACAAGTTCACTTTTTCTATTCTAAGTTCTCCGCAGGTAGAAAAGTGATGCCTTAATAATCAGTGATTGTATTTGCAATATTAGAAATAGCGATGTCTCACCTTTAGGTAATCCTATAAAAATGCTGGGTAATTTTCAACAAAGCCAACTGCGGATCGAAATTGAAGCATCAACAGATGCAATTCGTGACAGTCTGCTGCATCCGGTACAACTAGAAAAATGGCTCTTAGGGCAACGCTTTGCGCCAGGAATGCCAGAAGAGCTGCTTCCAGGATTCCAGTTTACAACCTGGACTGGACCAGTTGCGATTCATCATCAAGTAGATGTTGTCAAATCAAACTGTCTCCGCTTGGTACTGAGTGGAGGCATTGACGGTTTCCACGAATGGTATTGGGGAGAAGGTTGGGTACAGTCCCGCTTGGAAGGAATTTCACTTTTGCCTTTAAATTTGGGTCAAACAGTGAGTTTGTTAAGCTTGCGTCAGTTTTTGGCAACTCAAGAGCGTTGATTCGATTGACGTAAAGAGATTGGGGATTGGGCATTGGGCATTGGTTATTCTCCGAGTCCCCAGTCCCCAGTTTATAAACCAGAAATAATGCCTAAAATAATTTTTACCAGTACAGATAAATCTTCTGGAACTTTACAGCGTTTCTGGTCTTGAGTCACCTGGCGATTCGCACAATGGTCAACTCCAAAACGTCGGTCTTCACCAGTCGTAACTGCACTATATAGATTAGCATCGCTGCCATTCAGTCCCGCTTCAGCCCGTTCTAGTGTAGCAACGGCAGCTTTTAAAGCTTGTTCTATTTCCTTAATTTAGAGAATTTAGAGAATAGCGATCGCCCCCGTATTTCCCATCTGCTGATATTGGTTCATAGATGCGATCGCCTATCACATTCGCCTGTCGCATTGCATTGGACTCAGTAGCGCTTTGAGTTGTGCATCGATGTGCGATCGTTGTAACGGACTCTGCCGGGTATTGCCGTCTTCTCTTTAAATAAGCTTTTTTGCAAAACTCCCATAAGCTGGTGTTTTTGCCCTGGAGGTCGAAAGCGATCGCTTTTGCTTTTATTACTAACTAAGTGCCTTACTCATAGGAATCCGAATTGATTTTTGAGAAAATCCAATTGCTTTTTCAGAAATTAAATATTAGCCTTATATCCTTATATATTAAACTTAGCTGCAAGCTGTATATAAGCTTGATATTTACATAGTCAATACATAATATAGCAATCCTATTTGAATTGTCAAAAATATAGATAAGGAAACGAACGGCCATCTATGCCAGGCAAGAGTCTTTTGCTAACGCGCTGCGTCTCGTAGAGAAGGAAGCAAAAGGAAGAAAGAAAAAAGAGACATATAATTTTCACGAATTATTTAGGACTGTTACAGCAATTAGCACATTTGAGTAAGAGCATGAAATCTTTATAATTTATATCTAGAATTTTATCTTTTCTTTATTGACTTTCAAAAAATTTGTATTATGTAAAATAAAAATTTTTTGTAACCTAATTAATAATTAAGCAAACTTACGAGTTTGTCTATCAAAATATATTATATATCCTAATAGTTTCGGTGTATAAAATCATATCAAAAACCACATTTTTATATAAAAATACTTATTTAAAAATCAGAATTACAATTTATAGTTTTATAAATTTATTTAAGTATGACTCGTATAAAAATTTGTTTATTCCTATTAATTATATCTTTAAATTCTGGGCATTTGAGTTAATTTATCAGTATTAATACTTTATAAGCTTAATTTATATATTTTTGGTAAAATTAAGTTTTTAGAGCATAATGCTTATATTAATACTATATATTAACGCCCAAGGTTTTTTTAAGATTTTTCATTAACATTGTATAAATAAAAACTATGTAATATATTTAAAGAGGTGTGTAATACACATTTCTTAAATAACTAATTGCTTGATCTATTCAGCAATAACCCTATAATATTTTTAGCGGCACAGAAAAGTTACTAAATATACTTTTTGTAGATTTGTTACTTTAAATGTGACGTGATTTAAATAACAACAATCAAGCAAGCGAGAACTAAAATTATGGAAAGCACATTGTTTACTGCATTAAGCACCAACGAAGAAGCTAACTTGTCTGGTGGCGCAAAGAAAGTAAAAATTAGAGGTGGCGATGCCACTGGTGGAGCTGGCGGCGCTGGCGGCGCTGGCGGCGCTGGCTTTGGTGGCGTTGTTCTTATCAAGAAAAGTATTGTTGCTGAGAGTACAGTTAGTGCAGATGGCCTTGGTGGAAATGGTGGAACTGGCGGCGCTGGCGGCGCTGCAACTGGTGGTGCTGGAATTGACCTAAGTTCTTAGGCTTGACGTAACGCTAAGTATATAAAACTTATCATTACGGTCAAACCTATGTAGTTTAGTAGAAGAGAAACAATAAACTTAAGGCAGGATTAAATATGTTTTTAGACAAGCGAAACGCTGCGTTTTAAATAAGTTACCCTGTTACCGCAGGTTAAATTACTTTTGCAGATGGCTCAATTGTTAATTAATTTAATCCTACCAGCCATTAACTGCTTCCTTATCGCAGTAAATTTAACATAGGTTTATGGTTTTTCTCTACTTTTCTTAAATAACCTTAACATTAAGGTTGTCCACCGATAAGCTTCAATAATTTTTAGCAGCGCTTTTCCATAAACATAACTGTTCATTTTTGAATAGTTAAGTAGCGAAACAAGCGCTGCTACTTGATAAATTGGGTATATTTACCAGATTTTTATAACTTTGGATAATGAAACTGTTTTTACCTTACTTACTGCAAACGAATAACCAAATTTATCTATTCGTTTGCAGTAAGTAAGTATGACTAGCCTGTTGAAGGCGACTAATAAAATATCTTTTTTTCTCTCTACACCTGACGCGTCTAGAGCGGTTCAAAAATCTTTTATTTAACTACAACACCATTACTGTAAAAGCCTAAGTAAGTAATAGTAGGGTAAGATACCAAAATTCCGGATATTTTTCCTGTAGAGATATGGAATACTAATCATTTTGGTAGACGTTTATTCTCATTATCTTAAGTGAAAATAGCTTTGTCAAGGTTAAAAACTGATAATTGGTAACTGAGGTTAACTATGAAAAGCACTCAAACATCCCCAATGTTTATCTCACTAACTAAAATCGAAGAAGCAAACTTGTCTGGTGGTGAGAGTATTATTACAATAGGAGCAGACGGAGTAGGAACAGACGGAGTAGACGGAGCAAACGGAGCAGACGGAGTAGGAGCAAACGGAGCAAGTTTACAAATCGGAGCAAGTGACCAAATTGGACGAGCTACATCCAAGAGAGCAAAACTAGAAAATCGGCTGAGACGTACTGTAGAAAAGCTAGAAAGGCTACGCTCTCGACTAAGAAATCTTTAACGATTAATTAGTCCTAATATTTAGATGAATCAACTGCCGAACTCGACTGTATAAGTGAAGCATAAGTTTTAGATAAGCTTTTGTTTTACCGTCAAGTAAAACTACAATCTTGATCACTCACTATCTTAAAGTCATCATTTGAGAGTATTGGATTATTGAAGCAATACAATCCAATACTCTTGAATATTTAAAACCTTATACTCCAATACAGTTCAGTTAAGCATTGATTTCTTTTCTCTGTGTTCTCTGCGCCTCGGTTGTTAGTAAAAAAAACTAACTTTGACAAACAGTTTTAGCCTCAACTGAACTGTATTGCCTTATACTCAACTCTTTTGGCTCGATAATTTACAATATTGTTGGCTCACTAACGACTTCCACCACTGACAAAAGGGGTAGTTCGTTGAGTTCAATAACTGCTTCTCGGTTTTTCAACTCCTGCTACTAAAGACAAACACCAAATCTTTATAATTTTCATGAAAAACTTGATTTTTTCTTTATTTATTTGCAAAACATTTGTTATAGTGAATGCAAATCTTTTTTCAAATTAATATAAATATTTCAGCGAAGCTAAACGTTTCTATATTAAAAGAAGTTATATCAATTAAAATTACAGTTGTATAAAATTATTTATTGCAAAGATATTTGCACATAAAAATACTTATTCAAAAATGCAGAATCCAGTTTTGATTTTTATAGATTTATTTAAATGCAATTTGTATAAAAATGTTATTTGGTTTACTTCATTATATCTTTAATTCTGCGAATCTTCGCTATTTAATAAGTATTAATACTTAATTAGCTTAATTAATCCATTTATTTTTTGACAAAATTAAGCTTATAGATCCCCGCACCTATCATACTTAATATTGATGCCTGCGATTTTTGATAAATACGAACTTATTTTTAATTAAATTGGTATAAACATAAACTATGTAATATCTGTGTTGAAGACGTATGATATATGTTTTCTCACGACCTAGTTGCTTGATCTCGTGAGCCAGAGTCGTATAATACTTATAGAGAAACAAAAAAGCAATAGATATACACTTTACGTGTATATCTATTGCTTTGGCGATGACTCTAATCCCAACAATCAACTGAAGAGAACTAAAAATATGCAGACAAACATACTATTTAGCGAATTGACCACTTGTGAAGAAGCCAACCTCTCTGGTGGCACCTATTACAAGGAAAAAGAAGAGAAAGAACACGGCAAAAAATACGAGAAAGAAGAGGAAGAAGAGGAAGAAGAGGAATACAAGAAATACAAGAAATACGTTGTAATTTTTGACTTCAAAGACTTCTTTAAATTCATTCACTAAGTTACAATAGCAGTCTCAGCATTACCCATAGTGGTTTTGATTTACGACAATAGGCAAAACTATGAATTTTAGGAAAAGGAAAACTTTAAACGCAAAGATTAAGATTAGCTGTTTCTGTTTTGCAGTTATTTTAACATACGTTTATTGACATCCATTTCCTTTTGTTCAACAAACTTAACCGTGAGGTTGCCTGCCAGCAACCGTCAACAGCGCTTTTACATAAACATACTGTTCACCTTTGAGTAGTCCAATAGTAAAACAAGCGCTAGTGTATGCAGGGATAAACCCCTGTTATTTTTTGGGTTTTCTCCCAATGTTATTGAATATTATAGTGTAAATAAAATAAACTACCAATGTTTTACACAATATGCTAAAGAAGATTGTGGAGCAAATTACTTTTAATTCTCAGCCGTCAACACTTGTTCTACTGTTAATTCTAACTCTGGAAAAGTTTGAGATTGAATGTATTGACTACCAACAAACTCTACTGGTTCGTATAATTCTTCAATCAATGTAAAAACAGTCACTTTGTTCGTTAATGGATTGACAATCCAATACTCTGGAATATTTAAAACGTTATACTCAACTCGCTTGGCTCGATAATCTACAATCTTTGTTGACTCACTGACGACTTCTACCACTAACAAAGGGGGTGGTTCCTTGAGTTCAATAACTGCCTCTCGGTTTCTCAACTCTCGCCATTGAGGTAATGAAATCACAACTACATCTGGAATTCTTGATGTATCCCATCTGCCAGCACGGGGAGAACGAACACCGATAACCATTTCTTTAGAAGTCCAATCCAACTTTAACCGGAGAATTTCTGCTCGGAAACAAACATTGATAAATTCTGTTACCGCCCCATGTTGTCCACTTCCTAGACTCATGGAAATTAATTCTCCATTGACCAATTCATAGCGCGTATCAGTGCCATCATCATAAGCTAGATACTGTTCAAAGGTTAGTTTTGGGGTGGTTATAGTCATTGTTTCCCCTTACAAATTTTTACCTTGGTTTGACAACTAACACCGAACAATTAGCCTCTTCTACAACTTGACTGCTAACAGAACCCTGGACAATTCGCTTCATCCCCATCAATCCCCGGCTGCCAATTATAATCAAGTCAGTTTTGTAAATATTGGCAAGGCGAATAATCTCTTCAGCAGGATCACCAGTTACCAGTTCTAAATCACTGCTGACTGATAACTTTTCCTGATAGCATTGCAGCTGCTTTTCAACATGAAAATAAGAAAATGTTGGTGACTCTGGCTGAGGACGATCAGCGGGTAGTTCGATCTCTGACTCTGGCGTAAGAAAGACATGACAAAGAATAACCTTGGCATCTTTTGATAACGCCAAATTATCTAAAGTCTGAATTACTCGTTCTGAAACTTCCGAACCGTCCAGAGCTACCAAAATATTGTTTAGCACCGCTCTCGTCTCCTAAAGAGTAGACCCCTTACATAAGTATGTAGCAAAACTTGTTGGCAGCTACACTAAATTATTTTTTCATCTACCTACTTAGTTTATATTCGAGACTGTGCTATTGATCGGTTTCACCCCACTTTGATGCTAGTAGGGTGCAGCAACTGATGTAGAGAATATTTTCGCCAGTTTTTTGGGGAGCGTTGCCCTCCTCTTAACTGCTAAACTGATGCACGCTAAAAAAGTATAAACACTCTTTACGGTCGTTAACTGTTAACTATTGACGGTTATCAGTCATCAGTCATCAGCCTTCATGTAAATGTTCAAGTTAAATGCGTAACAGTTTAGCTGGCTTATTATACAAGTAACTCCTTGCTTAAATAAGCTAGTGGATTAGGTGAGCAATGCCCAACTTGTAGACGCTCACCAAAAAACTATTCCAAATTACTCTTCTTGCTGAATTCGGCGCCGGACTGAATCAGCATGGGAAGGTAAGCCCTCTGCTGTTGCTAGCACATCAATGGCACTAGCCACATTTTGCAGCGCGGTTTGGGAATATTGAATAATGCTGGAGTGTTTGAGAAAAGTTTCCACCCCTAATGCCGAAGCATAGCGGGCAGCGCCAGAAGTTGGCAAGGTATGGTTAGGGCCTGCCAAATAGTCTCCTACAGCTTCTGGTGTGGAGTAACCCAAAAAGATTGCCCCAGCGTGGCGAATCTGTGGTAATAATGCCCAAGGGTCTTTAACTTCTAATTCCAGGTGTTCGGGGGCAAATTCATTTGAGAGTTCTGCTGCTGCTTGGAGGGATTCTACAAGGACAATCAACCCATAATGAGCGATCGCTTTTTCTGTGTCTATTCGCCGTGGGTGATCAACTAGCTGTCTTTCCAAGGCTAATTGCACGTTTTTCGCTAAAGCCGCATCTGTCGTCAGCAAAATCGCTGCCGCCATTGGATCGTGTTCGGCTTGGGCCAGCAAGTCAGCAGCTACATGCACCGGATTTGCGGTTTCATCGGCAATCACCAGCACTTCGCTGGGGCCTGCCAAAGAATCAATGCCGACGGTGCCATATACAAGTTTTTTCGCTAGGGTGACATAAATGTTACCAGGGCCAGTAATCACATCCACTTTCGGAATCGTTTCTGTGCCATAGGCTAAAGCTGCAATCGCTTGTGCGCCTCCAATGCGATAAATTTCTTGTACTCCTGCTTCTTGGGCAGCAACTAAAACTGCTGGATTAATTGCACCCCCTGGACCTGGTGGTGTTACCATCACCACGTGAGGTACAGCAGCAACATGAGCCGGAATTGCATTCATCAGCACTGTACTGGGATAGGCAGCGCGACCACCAGGCACATACAACCCCGCTCGGTCTACGGGAGTATAGCGTTTGCCTAGCACTATTTCATCGTCGCCAAAGTGTACCCAGCTTTTCGGTACTCGCTGACGATGAAACGCTTCAATTTGGCGGCAAGCTAGCCGAATTGCGCCCAACAACTCTTTTGACACCTGCTGATACGCTGCATCTAGTTCCGAGCCTGTAACGCGAAGTTCTTCTGCTTTGAGGGTTTGTTTGTCAAATTCTGCTGTGTAATGCAATACAGCTTTGTCGCCTTGGCGCTTCACTGCCTGCAAAACTTCCCGCACAGTTGCTTCTTTATGAAGCACCTGTTCGTCATGGGTGCGATCGCAGATCCGTTGTAGTTCGGCTCTGACGTCTGCCTGCTGAGTAATGATTCGCAGCATGGAGTAAGGACAATGCCAAAATAATTATAATATTCACACCTGAGATTTAGTATTGCTCTTGACCCACTGGGGTGTGCAAGCTGACTCTAATTCTCTTCTCTAGCTTAACCTGGATTTTTTTGGTACTCTCAAGCTTGCCAGCAGATGGTTTGCTTAAGAAGGCGACTCAATTACTCAGTTCCACCAGCCTCTGTAGGCTAGTAGCAGGAAGCAGGTGTGCCAATTCCCGTTACCCTTATTCCCTTTACCTCACTCCTTACGGGGTAGAGGTAGTGTGTTTACACATCGAATCCCCCATATTTACAGGGGTTAGGGTCTGAGTAGAATTTTTACTTATTTTTTTCCTAACTTTATAGTAGTTAACATTTGTACAGACACGATAATATAATATCGATTCTATACTTAGAAACCCCTGAAATTTTAGCTATTTACGCTTCCTTGCCTTTTAACAATACATCTTTAGGAACATATTCATTGTACTGGCAAATTATATTGCTTAACTAGATGATGAATTTAGAGTCACCATATTACTTGATGTACCTTAATTTTAACGCATTTCTTAAATTGACGACACACCAAATTAAAGACTGAAGATTAGGGACCGAGGGTTAGGGACTAAATTCTTACCCAATCTCCAGCACCAAATTCCCAATTATTTTTTTAGGAAATTATAACATTGGTAATTTGAATGCTATATTAGTAAGTCTAGTAGTGTGTGTACATATTAATAGTATTTTTGGAATTGACTGTGGCGAATACAAAGTCTGCTCTCAAGCGTGCCCAAATCGCAGAACGTAACCGACTGCGTAACAAAGCTTACAAATCAGCAGTCAAGACGCTGATGAAGAAATACATTAATGCTGTAGCTGTCTATACAGCTAATCCTACCCCAGAATTAAAACAGGAAGCACAGGCTCGGTTATCCGAGGCTTACGGCAAAATCGATAAAGCGATCAAACGGGGTGTCCTTCACCCCAACAATGGGGCTAGGAAAAAGTCGAGATTGGCTCATAAACTAAAACCCCTAACTCCAGCAGTTGCTGAATAGTCATTGGTGAGTAAGTGCCCTCCACGGAGCCACTGTGTTACGAATTTGTTCTAGTAAGTGGTGTGAAATACCAAAAGTAATGGCAAGCCAGTGCAGTTTTGAGGGTTTCCACACCACTTGCTGTATGTCTCTTAAACTCGTGTAGGATAAGGCTATCCAATGAAGTACTGCCTTAGGTTGTGCCCAATTAAAACAATTGGCGGACATCGTTTCTCTATTTGAAGCTTGGCGATCGCAAAGCAGTGACTAGTAGGAAAAAGATTCACCCGGAGGGTCATTTATCCTTAGTCGTGACAAGGGCTAATAATTTATGACCAATGACAAAGGGCAAAGAATGCAACTGATAGACACGCACGTTCATCTCAACTTTGATAGTTTCCAGCCGGATTTAGCAATAGTGCGATCGCGGTGGCAAGAAGCAGGAGTAGTACGTTTAGTACATTCGTGTGTTCACCCAGAGGAGTTTAGTAGCATTCAGTCTATAGCGCACGAGTTTCCTGAAATCAGCTTTGCCGTAGGGTTACATCCTTTAGATGCTGATAAATGGAATAATGAAACAGCCGATAAAATCAAAACTTTGGCCAGTTCTGACTCTCGTGTAGTAGCAATTGGGGAAATGGGGCTGGATTTTTACAAAGCTGATAACTATGAGCATCAACTTATGGTGTTTGAGTCGCAGTTAGTGATCGCATCTGAACTCAACTTACCAGTAATTATCCACTGCCGCGACGCTGCTGTGGCAACCAGAGAAGTGTTGCAAAAATGGCGGGAACTCAAAGGAGAAAGAGTGCGGGGCGTCATGCATTGCTGGGGAGGAACGCCAGAAGAAACTCAATGGTTTCTCGATTTAGGGTTCTACATCAGCTTTAGCGGGACTGTAACGTTCAAAAACGCCAAAGCGATCCAATCCTCGGCGGCGATGGTGAGTAGCGATCGCTTACTAATTGAAACAGACTGCCCATTTCTCGCCCCAGTTCCGAAACGGGGCGAAAGCCGTAACGAGCCTGCCTACGTGCAATACGTAGCCGAGCAAGTAGCTAAATTGCGTCAGGAAACGGTAGAAGCGATCGCCCATCAAACCACCCAGAATGCCTGTGAATTATTTGGTCTGTCAATATAAAGTGTGCTTTAATCTATTTTATTCAGTTGTGCTAAAAAAAATAAAATTCTAGGAGGGAAAATATGGTAATATTATTCCCTCAAAAACATTTTGCTTGCGCCATAATGATAAAGGAAGGAACCTAAAATTTCTGAGCCTAATTTCCCGTACTGTTATCGGCTTGGCCATCCTCCAAATCTCTACAAGCGGATGCTCTCCACACATGACTAACCGTGCCAACCCAGGTTGAGCTAGATTGCCCAACATCGGCTTGGTATCTATCAAACCTATACAAAATCGTTAAACGAAATTGCCTTGTGAGTACAATCCAGCAAAATGAAGTGATTCTGATGCAAAGCCGACAAGCTGCGGATCATTCCCTCAGTCTTAGGATATTTAAGATATCACTGACAGTATAAATAGCGTGGTCGATTTCAGGCACACCGTATAGAGCTGCGTCAGAAAATTAACGCGCTTTTTGGAGGGGAAATGAAGAAAGTAGATAAAACTCAGGAATATCTCAACTGTATATTCTTGTTAAATCAAGACTATATTGGTTTTTTGGCGTTTGAGTCCCCGATTCCGGGCGATTACCCCCTTGTCCAAATTGCTCATTCCAGCTTTAATGGCTGCGTTTGGCCACATATGCTATTTACAGGTGTGTAAGAAGAAGCTCCCAAACAGTTAATGACACTTGCTAGCAGTGGGAAGCGTTAAACAGCAGTGTCTAAGTAAAAATTTAACCAGGTTGACAAAGGTAGAGGCATGACCAAAGAAACATACATGGAACCCGCCTTTCTATTGCCCGACTTGATTGAAATCCAGCGCTCAAGCTTTCGCTGGTTTTTGGAAGAAGGGCTGATAGAAGAACTTAACTCCTTTAGTCCTATTACAGATTATACGGGCAAATTAGAACTGCACTTTTTAGGACATAACTATAAACTCAAGGAGCCAAAGTACAGCGTCGAAGAAGCCAAACGGCGGGATAGTACATACGCAGTCCAAATGTATGTCCCCACACGTCTGATTAACAAAGAAACAGGTGAAATCAAAGAGCAAGAAGTATTTATTGGGGATTTGCCTTTGATGACCGATCGCGGCACGTTTATTATTAACGGGGCCGAGCGGGTAATTGTCAACCAAATAGTGCGATCGCCAGGAGTCTATTACAAATCAGAAATAGACAAAAACGGGCGACGTACTTATTCAGCTAGCTTAATTCCCAACCGGGGAGCATGGCTGAAATTTGAAACAGACCGTAACGATTTGGTGTGGGTACGCATTGACAAAACCCGCAAACTCTCAGCACAGGTACTCCTAAAAGCTTTAGGTTTATCAGACAACGAAATCTTTGATGCCTTACGCCACCCCGAATATTTCCAAAAAACCATCGAAAAAGAAGGGCAATTTTCTGAAGAAGAAGCCCTGATGGAGTTATATCGGAAACTGCGTCCTGGTGAACCACCGACAGTATTAGGTGGACAACAACTCCTAGACTCCCGATTCTTTGACCCGAAACGTTATGACCTTGGTCGCGTCGGACGGTACAAACTCAACAAAAAATTGCGCCTTTCTGTTCCCGACACAATGCGCGTGTTGACTGCTGGCGATATCTTGGCAGCTGTAGATTACCTAATCAACCTAGAATATGACATCGGTAATATCGATGACATCGACCACTTAGGGAACCGTCGGGTGAGAAGCGTTGGTGAATTGCTCCAAAACCAAGTGCGGGTCGGCTTGAACCGTTTAGAAAGAATTATTCGAGAACGGATGACTGTATCCGATGCCGAAGTTCTAACCCCCGCTTCCTTGGTGAACCCCAAACCATTGGTAGCAGCAATTAAAGAATTCTTTGGTTCCAGCCAGTTAAGTCAGTTCATGGATCAAACCAATCCTCTCGCAGAACTGACCCACAAACGCCGCCTGAGTGCCCTTGGCCCTGGTGGTTTAACCCGCGAACGCGCCGGGTTTGCAGTGCGGGATATTCACCCTAGTCACTACGGACGCATTTGCCCCATTGAGACACCAGAAGGCCCCAACGCCGGATTGATTGGTTCCTTGGCAACCCATGCGCGAGTTAACCTGTACGGCTTCTTAGAAACGCCATTTAGACCTGTGGAAAATGGGCGAGTCAGATTTGATCTGCCTCCAGCCTACATGACAGCCGATGAAGAAGACGATTTACGGGTTGCTCCTGGGGATATTCCTGTAGATGAAACTGGGCACATTATTGGGCCACAAGTGCCAGTGCGCTATCGCCAGGAATTTTCCACCACAACACCAGAACAGGTGGACTATGTAGCAGTATCTCCCGTACAGATTGTGTCGGTAGCAACCAGCATGATTCCCTTCTTGGAACATGATGACGCTAACCGAGCGCTGATGGGATCAAATATGCAACGGCAAGCAGTACCGCTACTGAAGCCAGAACGTCCTTTGGTGGGTACTGGTTTGGAAGCACAAGGAGCAAGAGACTCCGGGATGGTAATTGTATCGCGTACTGATGGCGATGTCACTTATGTGGATGCCACAGAAATTCGCGTTCGTCCTAAAGCTAATACCTCCGAAATTAAGTACACCCTTTCCAAGTATCAACGCTCAAACCAAGACACCTGTTTAAATCAGAAACCTCTCGTTCGTATTGGTGAACGGGTTGTTGCTGGTCAGGTGCTGGCTGATGGCTCCTCCACCGAAGGTGGTGAATTGGCGCTAGGACAAAATATCGTTGTTGCCTATATGCCTTGGGAAGGCTACAACTACGAAGATGCAATTTTAATCTCTGAGAGACTGGTGCAGGATGATGTCTACACCTCAATTCACATTGAAAAATATGAAATTGAAGCCAGACAAACGAAACTGGGGCCAGAAGAAATCACCAGAGAAATTCCCAACGTCGGGGAAGATGCCTTGCGTCAGTTGGATGAACAAGGAATCATTCGCATTGGGGCGTGGGTAGAAGCTGGAGATATCTTGGTAGGAAAAGTCACCCCCAAAGGTGAATCTGACCAACCGCCAGAAGAAAAACTGTTGCGGGCGATTTTCGGTGAAAAAGCACGAGATGTGCGGGATAATTCCCTGCGAGTACCAAATGGTGAAAAAGGTCGCGTAGTTGATGTGCGCTTGTTTACTCGTGAACAAGGCGATGAACTACCACCAGGAGCCAATATGGTAGTCCGGGTATATGTTGCCCAAAAACGCAAAATCCAAGTTGGTGACAAAATGGCAGGACGCCACGGGAATAAAGGGATTATTTCTCGGATATTACCGGCGGAAGATATGCCTTATTTGCCCGATGGTTCACCAGTGGACATTGTACTTAACCCCTTGGGCGTACCCAGTCGGATGAACGTCGGACAAGTATTTGAATGCCTCTTGGGTTGGGCTGGTCAAACCTTGGGAGTGCGATTTAAGATTACTCCCTTTGATGAAATGTACGGTGAAGAATCATCCCGCCGAATCGTGCATGGCAAATTGCAAGAAGCACGTGACGAAACAGGCAAAGACTGGGTATATAACCCAGATAACCCTGGCAAAATTATGGTGTATGACGGTCGTACAGGCGAACCCTTTGACCGAGCAATTACCATCGGTGTGGCTTATATGCTGAAGCTGGTGCATTTGGTGGATGATAAGATCCACGCCCGTTCTACAGGCCCATACTCACTGGTAACTCAGCAACCCTTGGGTGGTAAAGCACAACAAGGTGGTCAACGGTTTGGAGAAATGGAAGTGTGGGCATTGGAAGCCTTTGGTGCAGCTTACACCTTGCAGGAATTGCTCACAGTTAAATCTGATGATATGCAAGGACGGAATGAAGCGTTAAATGCGATCGTTAAAGGTAAGGCAATTCCTCGACCTGGAACCCCAGAATCCTTTAAGGTGCTAATGCGCGAGTTGCAATCATTGGGCTTAGACATTGCCGTACACAAGGTAGAAACCCAAACAGACGGTAGTTCCCTAGATGTGGAAGTCGATTTGATGGCAGATCAATCAGCCCGTCGCACACCTCCTCGACCAACTTATGAATCTCTTTCCCGCGAATCGCTGGAAGACGACGAATAAATAGTCAGGAGTTAGGAGTTAACAATTCATAACTCTTAACTCCTAACTTAAAACTAAATATACTCAAAACTCATAACTCGAAACTCAGCACTCGAAACTCAGCACTTAAGTATGAGACCTGCCCAAACTAATCAGTTTGACTACGTAAAAATCGGCTTGGCTTCCCCTGAACGGATTCGGCAGTGGGGCGAAAGAACATTGCCCAATGGCCAAGTAGTCGGTGAAGTTACCAAGCCAGAAACGATTAATTACCGAACTCTCAAGCCAGAAATGGATGGCTTGTTTTGTGAGCGCATCTTTGGCCCCGCAAAAGATTGGGAATGTCATTGTGGCAAGTATAAAAGAGTTCGTCACAGAGGTATTGTCTGTGAGCGCTGTGGGGTAGAAGTCACTGAGTCACGGGTGCGTCGTCACCGCATGGGCTATATTAAACTCGCCGCACCAGTAGCTCACGTTTGGTATCTCAAGGGTATTCCTAGCTATATTTCCATCCTGTTGGATATGCCCTTGCGGGATGTCGAGCAGATTGTCTATTTCAACTCTTATGTTGTCTTGAGTCCAGGTAATGCCGAAACTTTAACTTACAAACAGCTACTGAGTGAAGACCAGTGGTTGGAAATAGAAGACCAAATTTATAGCGAAGATTCTGTGCTTCAAGGCGTAGAGGTAGGTATTGGGGCTGAAGCGCTGTTGCGTTTGCTTGCCGATATCAATTTGGAACAAGAAGCCGAAAGTCTACGCGAAGAAATTGGCAATGCCAAAGGACAAAAGAGAGCCAAGCTAATTAAGCGACTACGGGTGATTGACAACTTCATCGCTACTGGTTCAAAACCAGAATGGATGGTAATGGCAGTTATTCCCGTGATTCCCCCCGACTTGCGCCCAATGGTGCAACTAGATGGTGGACGGTTTGCCACGAGCGATTTAAATGATTTGTATCGGCGGGTAATTAACCGCAACAATCGTTTGGCACGCTTGCAAGAAATTTTGGCACCAGAGATTATTGTGCGGAACGAAAAGCGGATGCTGCAAGAAGCAGTGGATGCTTTGATTGACAATGGTCGTCGGGGACGCACTGTGGTAGGGGCAAATAACCGACCTCTGAAATCTTTGTCAGACATTATTGAGGGTAAGCAAGGACGTTTCCGACAAAACTTGTTAGGTAAACGAGTTGACTACTCGGGACGTTCTGTAATTGTGGTCGGGCCAAAGCTGAAAATTCACCAGTGCGGTTTGCCTAGAGAAATGGCAATTGAGCTATTTCAACCATTTGTGATTAACCGCCTGATTCGTAGCGGCATGGTGAATAATATCAAAGCTGCGAAAAAGCTGATATCGCGTAATGACCCCAGCGTTTGGGATGTGCTGGAAGAGGTGATTGAAGGACACCCTGTAATGCTAAATCGGGCACCAACTTTGCACCGCTTGGGTATTCAGTCTTTTGAACCGATTTTGGTAGAAGGTAGAGCAATTCAACTGCATCCTCTGGTGTGTCCAGCATTTAACGCCGACTTTGACGGTGACCAAATGGCGGTACACGTGCCGTTGTCCTTAGAAAGTCAAGCTGAGGCTCGGTTGTTGATGTTGGCTTCTAACAATATTTTGTCACCAGCCACGGGTAAACCGATCATCACGCCTAGCCAAGATATGGTATTGGGAGCGTATTACTTAACAGCAGAAAATCCCGGTGCGACAAAAGGTGCAGGAAAGTACTTTTCTTCGTTAGAGGATGTAATTATGGCTTTCCAGCAAGAGCAAATTGACTTGCACGCCTATATCTATGTGCGGTTTGACGGTGAAATAGAATCAGATCAACCGGATACAGAACCCGTGAAAGTGACGGAAAACGAGGATGGTAGCCGGACATTACTCTATAAGTTCCGTCGAGTCAGACAAGACGCTCAGGGTAATGTACTTTCTCAGTATATATACACAACTCCTGGTCGTGTTATTTACAATAATGCCATTCAGGAAGCACTAGCAAGTTAATTCGTAATTTCTAATTCGTAATTCGTAATTAATTCTTCAATTACGAATTACGTAGCTTGCTTCTCGCGTTTGGCGAGTATTACGAATTATTAATTATTGATGACTCAGGACTAATGATTAATGACTAACGAAAAAATGATTTTTCGCAATCGGGTGGTTGATAAGGGTCAACTGAGAAATTTAATTTCTTGGGCCTTTACGCATTGTGGTACAGCGCGAACCGCAGTGATGGCGGACAAACTGAAAGATTTGGGATTTCGCTACGCTACCAAAGCAGGGGTTTCCATCAGTGTAGACGACTTGATGATACCACCAACTAAGCGATTGCTCTTAGACGCAGCCGAAGAAGAAATTCGCGCCACCGAAACTCGTTACCAACGGGGAGAAATCACTGAAGTAGAACGCTTTCAAAAGGTAATCGATACCTGGAATGGTACCAGTGAAGCTTTGAAAGATGAAGTAGTCGTCCACTTCAAGAAGACTAATCCCCTGAACTCCGTATACATGATGGCATTCTCCGGGGCACGGGGTAACATCTCCCAAGTCCGGCAGTTGGTGGGAATGCGGGGACTGATGGCAGATCCTCAAGGCGAAATTATCGATTTGCCCATCAAAACCAACTTCCGTGAAGGACTTACTGTAACGGAATACATTATTTCGTCTTACGGTGCCAGAAAAGGATTGGTGGATACTGCCTTGCGGACGGCTGACTCTGGTTATCTCACCCGCCGTTTGGTAGACGTATCCCAGGATGTAATTATTCGGGAATTTGACTGCGGCACCACTAGAGGTCTTGCGATTCGACCCATGACAGAAGGTGCCAAAACCCTGATTCCTCTGGGAACCCGCTTGATGGGACGGGTAATTGGCGAAGATGTGGTGCATCCGGTAACAAAAGAATTGATTGCAGCACGCAATTCGCCCATTCCTGAAGAATTGGCAAAGAAAATTGAAAAATCTGGGGTGGCAGAAGTTGTGGTGCGATCGCCCCTAACTTGTGAAGCCGCACGTTCCGTCTGTCAACACTGCTACGGCTGGAGTTTAGCCCACGCCAAGATGGTGGACTTGGGCGAAGCTGTAGGGATTATTGCCGCCCAAAGTATTGGTGAGCCTGGTACTCAGCTAACCATGCGGACATTCCACACGGGTGGTGTGTTTACTGGGGAAGTGGCACAACAAGTGCGTTCCAAAATCGATGGGACTGTTAAGCTCCCCCGCAAACTGAAGAGCAGAACATATCGTACCCGCCACGGGGAAGATGCTCTGTATATCGAGGCTAATGGCATCATGCTTTTGGAGCCAACAAAAGTAGGTGATGTTACCCCAGACAGCCAAGAGGTTCATCTTACCCAAGGTTCAACACTATATGTATTTGATGGAAATAAGGTAAAACAAGGACAGTTATTGGCAGAGGTTGCCCTTGGTGGACGCACAACCCGGACTAATACAGAAAAAGCGGTTAAAGATGTTGCCTCTGACTTAGCAGGGGAAGTGCAATTTGCCGAAGTACTTCCAGAGCAAAAAACTGACCGTCAAGGTAATACCACAACCACAGCCGCACGCGGTGGTTTGATTTGGATTTTGTCTGGGGAAGTTTACAACTTGCCGCCTGGGGCAGAATTGGTGGTCAAAAATGGTGATGCGATCGCCGCTAATGGAGTTTTAGCAGAAACCAAGTTAAGCAGTTTACACGGCGGTGTAGTGCGCTTGCCAGAAGCTACCCCAGGTAAGAGTACCAGGGAAATTGAGATTATCACCGCTTCTGTGGTCTTAGACCAAGCAACGGTAACAGTTCAAAGTTCCCAAGGTCGCAATAACTACTTAGTTTCCACTGGCAACAACCAGGTATTTAACCTCCGGGCTACACCGGGCACAAAAGTGCAAAATGGTCAAGTGGTAGCTGAGTTAATTGACGATCGCTATCGCACAACCACTGGTGGTTTCCTGAAATTCGCGGGTGTAGAAGTCCAGAAAAAAGGCAAAGCCAAGCTGGGTTATGAAGTCGTCCAGGGCGGTACCCTTTTGTGGATTCCCGAAGAAAGCCACGAAGTTAATAAAGATATCTCCTTGCTGTTGGTGGAAGACGGTCAGTTTGTAGAAGCTGGTACCGAAGTGGTGAAAGATATTTTCTGCCAAAACAGTGGTGTGATAGAAGTCACCCAGAAAAACGACATCCTGCGGGAAGTTGTGGTGAAGCCAGGGGAACTGCTGATGGTGGACGATCCAGAATCAGTTATTGGGCGAGATAACACCTTCATCCAACCTGGTGAAGAATTCCAAGGCAATGTAGCCACAGAATTACGCTATATCCAGTATGTGGAGACACCAGAAGGACCCGCCCTGTTGAGCCGTCCAGTAGTTGAGTTTGCCGTACCTGATAATCCAGATGTGCCATCAACTACATCAGTAAGTCAACAAACCGGGCGTTCGATTCAGTTGCGGGCTGTGCAGAGACTACCTTACAAAGATTCAGAACGCGTCAAGTCTGTTGAAGGTGTGGAACTACTGCGGACTCAACTAGTGCTAGAAATCGAGCAAGAAGGCGAACAAGACCACAATGCTTCGCCACTAGCAGCAGATATCGAATTGGTAGAGGATACTGAAAACCCAGAAGTTCAGCGCTTGCAGTTGGTGATTTTGGAGTCCTTGGTAATTCGTCGAGACATTACTGCTGATGCCACTCAAGGTAGCACCCAGACCACACTTGAGGTACAAGATGGGCTTTCCATCGCCCCTGGAGCTGTGGTAGCACGTACCCAAATCTTGTGTAAAGAAGGGGGGATAGTGCGGGGTGTCCGAAAAGGAACCGAAAATGTGCGTCGTTGTTTAGTGTTGCGCGATACTGATATGCTCACCACTAATACTAGTACTCAACCTAAAGTGAAAGTGGGTGACTTGCTAGTAGAAGGTGCAGAAATTGCCCCTGGAGTTTTTGCCCCAGAATCAGGGCAAGTAGTGGATATTAAAAATACTGCTGCTGCATCTGGTGAGGAATCAGCCCTGAGTAGTAAGAACTACGTTGTTACTACCCGTATTGGTCGCCCTTATCGAGTCAGCCCTGGTGCTGTGTTGCAAATAGAAGACGGCGATTTGGTACAACGGGGTGATAACTTGGTGCTGTTGGTGTTTGAACGCCCCAAAACCGGAGATATTATTCAAGGTTTGCCCCGGATTGAAGAACTGCTTGAAGCTCGTAAACCGAAAGAAGCGTGCATTTTATGTCGCCGGGCGGGTGAAGTTAAGGTAGTTTACGGCGATGGTGATGAAGCGATCGCTATTAAGGTCGTAGAATCAAACGGCGTGGTGACAGATTATCCTCTAGGCCCAGGACAAAACTTGATTGTGCCAGATGGCTCAACAGTATTAGCGGGACAACCGTTGACCGATGGGCCATCCAATCCCCACGAAATTTTGGAAATCTTCTTTAGCCTGGGTTCCGAAGATGGAATCTATGCTTGTGCCAGCATTGCCTTGCAAAAGGTACAGACATTCTTGGTGAATGAAGTGCAAATGGTGTATCAATCTCAAGGGATTGATATTTCCGATAAGCACATTGAAGTGATTGTTCGCCAGATGACCAACAAAGTCAGGATTGATGATGGTGGTGACACTACCATGCTTCCTGGTGAATTGGTGGAATTGCGCCAAGTTGAGCAGGTGAACGAAGCTATGGCAATTACAGGCGGTGCTAGGGCACAGTATACCCCAGTATTATTGGGTATCACCAAAGCATCGTTGAACACCGATAGCTTTATCTCCGCTGCATCCTTCCAAGAGACAACACGGGTACTTACCGAAGCAGCTATAGAAGGCAAATCCGACTGGCTGCGCGGCTTAAAGGAAAACGTGATTATCGGGCGATTGATTCCGGCTGGTACTGGCTACAATACCTATGAAGAACCCGGTGCGATCGATGATTATGCTGCTGAGATTACCAGTAGTGTCTTGGATGAAGTTGATGATCCCTTGGATATGGTCTTAGATGACCGTACAGCTCGCACCTATAATTTAGATTCTCCTACTCTTGGCGAATCTGGTTTTGGTAGCAGACGTGCAGAAAGGTCAGTTCTAGATGACGAAGATGAATTAATCGCCGATGAAGTAGCAGACGACGACGATTATGAAGAAGACGAGGAAGACGAGGTAGATGATTTCGACGACGAGTAAAGGCTTGAAATTTCCCGTCTTTATTAAAAGGTAAAAACTAAAAAGGCAAAAGAAGATTTTCTTTTGCCTTTTTTTTGCTCTCTAAAAACACATTTTTAAATCCTCAATATTCCGGTTTCTACCTTTCAATTTAGTAATTAGTCAATTACGGCGATTCAAAAGTAACATCCTCATAGAAATCTGCAACAGCACACCGAAAATCTACACTTGCCAAATGAATGATATCTTCTTGCCCATAGGGATAAAGTACCCATTGTTTCTCTGGGTTACGCCGGAAACATTCAACATTTAACCGACTTTGACTCACAAGTACATATTGCTGAAGTGACTCCATTTGTCGGTAGTCAGCAAATTTATCACCTCGGTCAAAGGCTTCTATTGTCGGAGATAGCACTTCTACAATTAACGAAGGGTAACGCAGAAAAATGTTAAAAGCTCTATCTCGTTGGTCACAACTTACCATCACATCGGGGTAGTAATAGATATTAATCGACTCAATATGTGCTTTGGTGTCTGAGATATAAGTCTGACATCCACTCCCGCGCAAATGATTTCTCAGCATTGAAGCAATATTAAGAGAAATAATGACATGACTATTACTTGCCCCTGCCATTGCATAAATCTGTCCCTGTCTATATTCATGCTTGATAGGACTGGTTTCTTCTCCTTTGATATAGTCTTCTGGGGAAATATAGCTAGAATTTGGAGTTGCAACCATCTGTAATGACCTTGTGTGATGCCTTGTATCTAGTTTAAAAGAAGCTTGACGGCTAAATCCGCATAAATCTAGCAATAGCTAGATGCTGTAATTCTCTCAAGAGCTATAATCTACATCTGTTGCACCGAGAGATTAACTTGTGGATGTCATATTAGAACGATCGCACCAATTAAAACAAGCCTTAGTTGATTTTGTCCTTGATGCTGAAGGCGAACTGGCACAAGCGCTGGAAACTTATGCAGCCGCACAGTTGCGC
Organism: Nostoc sp. FACHB-888; assembly: GCF_014696655.1. Taxonomy (NCBI): domain Bacteria; kingdom Bacillati; phylum Cyanobacteriota; class Cyanophyceae; order Nostocales; family Nostocaceae; genus Nostoc; species Nostoc sp. FACHB-888. The sequence goes on from NZ_JACJQM010000011.1 coordinate 145,011, forward strand.
CGTGGAAGTGGGGATAGTACACAGCAGGACTTAATTATCGATAGCTTTGTGACAGCCGGGAAAGTCGGTGATAAGTCACCATTAGAGTTGTTTATCGAAAGCAATCCAGATTTAGAAGAAAGCGATCGCAACCTGCTCAATAGCTGGCATCATAGTTTTATTGGCTTATTTGCCATTACCAACATCCTACCTGATGGCTTTGAATTGACGAACTGGTTGACGGATAAACGCTACATCGTTAAGCCAAACAATGTCCAAACATTACAGGCAATATCTCGGTTCAAAGTAGGAGAAATTTTACTAACTCGCATTTCTCCTGTTACCGATAGCTACTGGATGTTTTCTGGCCCTTACACAATAATGGGTAAATTAGGTAAACCAAAACTTGCTGTAGCAATTGGTAATTTCAAAGAAAACTATAAAGATAATCTTTACAGCGATGCACCAGACTTGCTAGAAGAAGCTTGGCAGTCAGTAGCACAATATCATCAGCAGTTTGTAGACTTTTTTGGCACTGATGAAATCACACTACCTGGATACCAGCTTAATAAAAAAATAGCTGAATTCCAAGAATTAATCACTGAAAAACGCTTTGCAGAAGCAGGAATTGATACTTCTAAATCCTTGGCTGAAGTAGCAGAAGCAGCTGGCATTGGAGACGATGAAATAAAAGCAGCCGCAGAAGAATTTGGTGCTGATTCCAACGTAGTCTCTCAGATGTTGAACAGCAAAAGCAGTAATAGCAAAATGGTGATGCCAAAGGTTGATTTACCTGCGGAACTCAAGAAAGCAGAACAAGTAACAGCTCTTTCTCATCCTCGTTGGGGACAAATGTTTTTACCGACGTATAGTAAGGTACAAGCAATTTTATCGGCAGAGGGCTGGCAGAGTGTTCAAGGGGCGGAAAAACTTGTTCGTTACTACCTCGAAGATAAAAGTATTAATGCTTTTATTTGGCATCGATTAGCACAACAGTATCCAACTCAATTAGAAAATGTGTTGCAAACACTTTTGCAACGTCCAGAGTTTAGCCTTGAAAGTGACTTGGATGCACTTTTGCAAGAATTCAACAAACCTCTTGAGCCAGAGTTACCAGAAATTGCTAGCGTTCCTATACATTTACACAACTTATTTCAAGAAGCTTTAGGAGAAGTTAGCAAATCCAAGCCCAAGAGCAAAGGGCAAAAAAAGTCAGCAAAGGGTTTTCAATAAAGTCAACAAATATACCCAACATCTTATCCTACCTACTTAGGGTTTTATTTCTAAGGTAGAGTCATTTGTAGGAGCGTACAGCTAGCTGTAGCTCCAAGCATTTATTGGATAAAATCAGTGTCAAAAACGAGATAAAAACTAAATATTTATATTTAAGTAACGGAAGATAGAAGGTAAACAATCTCATCTATGATTTTCTCTGGACTCTCAAGCTTGACTAAAAATCGATTAAAACCAGCATGCAAAGCCTTATAAATTGAGACTTCCCGTGTATAAGAAGTGATAGCGATCGCAGGCAACTGTCTTAGGGATGGGCAAGAATGTACTCGAATTTGTTCAATTAACCAATTTCCATCATGATCGGGCAACTTCACATTGCACAGCAGAATATCGGGATGAAGTGATTCAACTAAGGCAAAGGCTGCTTCTGCATCGGTTAATGCCATCACCTCTGCACCAGCTGCTTCCAAAATGAAGATGAGCAAATCTGCAATATCTGGCTCATCCTCTACCAGTAAAATCAAGATTCCAACAAGCGGCTGGAGCGAATTTAACTCAGTTTCTTGATTGATTTTCTGATCGGTTGCCATGCCGTCCCTTTATTGCCTGCTATAGTGTACTATTTCTATTTCAACGCATGGAGCGGAACAAGTATTCACTCTAAATACACAAACTTGGGGTGAAAAGTTTTATCAATATGAAGATGTAATGAAGCAGTTTGAGACTTAACTGCCTAACTAAATGGTTTAGCGTCTTTGTGCTCAAAGATTTCCACAGAATCGCCACGTCGAACCATGCGTTTTCCCAGATGTGGAAAATCAGCAATTTCCACATCAAGATTTTCTCCTCCCATTAAGTAAACTAAGTTTTCGTCCCCTATATTCCTGAGATGGTGGGCTACTGAAGGAGTTGGGAATGCCATAAAGTCCCCAGGGAAAACCTCAAATTCTTCCCCGTCGATTTCTGCGATCGCTTGCCCCGATAGAATATAAATCCATTCTTCCTCGCAGTGGTGGGAATGGTAAATAAAAGATTCTTTCCCCGTAGGAATAACAGCAAAGTTGACCCCAGTACGCTTTAGCCCAACCGTGCGTCCCATGTAAGTCCCCGATATTTCCGAGTTTGGATTCCAAGGGTGAGAGAAAGTCTGCATACTGTCAGCAATTTCTTTAGCACGGAAAATCAAAGATTTTTTGTTTGTCATATTTACTAATTTCATATATCAGTAAACATTGTAAGACGTTACCTTAACTGGGTGCTTAATAGATGTGCCTTTGAACCGCGCCAACTTGGTAAAGAGTAGAGCTTTGTGAATCAGCTGACTAATAATTTTTGGTAATAGGTAATTGCAGAAAAGCTATTACCCACTACTCATGACTCATTACCGAGGTTCAGTTTGAGTGGAAACTGTTAAAACTTGCGGAGGTGTAGCATCCGGCGGATAGAGAAAGTCTACTTCTACTAAGGAGCGATCGCCTGCTTTCATATTTAATAAAACTAACGGTTCCCCTGGTTGACCTCTCTTTTGCACTAAATGCACAAACTCTGTTTTTGGCTGACCTTGGTCATCTTTATAACGTACCCGTACTGTCCCCCGGAAGAATATTTGACGGGCTGGTGTACTGAAAAACCGTAACCCTGCTTTAACTAACTGATCCTCTTTGAGCGGGGTCTGTATGGATAAACTAACGGTTTGAGGATTTTGAGTATTGTTGTATAGCCGCAACTTGAGATTATATTGAATTCCATAGTTGCCATGAGCACGATATGCGGTGTCAGGATAGCGCACCAGCATGGGCGCACTTTGAATTTGACCAGTTCCTAAGGTACCGCCATGCAAGCTACTCAGAGCGTAGGAAAACACTTGACCAGGCTGGGGAATAGTCAGATACCTGGCTTTAGGACTATCCACTAATAAGGCTCTCCATCGTGAACCACCAGCCACTCCAGCAACACGCCCATAAATTCTTGGTTTGCCAGTTTCCTCTAAGGGAGTGGGCGCTTTATCTCGTGGCCCAGCCACATCACTATTATTAAGTAAATTTTGCCACTCTTCTAAAGTAGGCGATCGCTCACTGCCATCAGGATTCAGCCGTGCAAACATAGCTAGGCTAGCTGCATAAACAGTGCCATTACTTTGCAGTCGCATGAACGTAGAACGACCATTAAGAGGTGGTGTCAGTCCCTGCACGGGAATTGGTAAATTTAGTAACATCCGACTTTGCCCTGCTGGAATGTCAATTTGAGCAGGGAAACTCTCTTGTCGCCGCCCCCTGAGTACATCAGACATAACGCGATCGCCTGGGCCAGCAAAAATTGTACCCAAAAGATTTTGGCTCAAGGATGGTAATTGAATAAATGGTGCATCTGGTTGGCTTAAATAACTCGCCGCCTGCCAAATATTTAACCTTACTGCTTCAGAACCAGGGTTGTGCAAAATTATCCCTAGATAGAGCGATTGCAAATTCTCTGGCGGTTCAGCCTTAGCAACATGGTGAGCAAAAATATCAAATCGTCCTCGAAACGGAAAATTCAGATGCGCCGTTGGCACTTTTTTGCCATCTGGTGGAAAAGTGGAGAGTAAAATTCCTTCTTTTAACACCAATTCTGGACTATTGCTGTTAAACGTTGGAACTGTATCCAATTGGCCTGGCAAAGGACGCACTTCTTGTAATTGCACGACTTCTTCAGGTGGTGGCGTGGCAGGAGTTAATTGGGCAATTGGGAAAATTAGTAACAATGGCAACATATACTTAGATATTTCTTTCACCATACAGACATTAACAACTTGATGAAAGTGCCAGTTTGTTAATAATTAATACGAAATCTGCAAGAATCCCCATAAAGTTTTCTCGATTGAGAACCGTAACGAGTTTGTTTTGGCTTAATTAGCCGAACACTGAATAGTAAAGGCTCTCTGGTGCTTCTGCTACGCGATCGCAGACAAATTTCCCGCAGTCGTAACTAATTTGAATTGCCGTTACTCCTGCCACTAATTCCTTTAAATCAACTTCTGTCTACAAAACCATTTCTTTCCAGGTAGCAACTGCTTCCACATTTAATTATGTACGGCTTATAGCCATGCCACAACAGATTATGTCATCAGGTTAGATTGCATTCATTTTTTCCATTACCTGAGTACTGGCAAGTTACATATTTACGGGTAACTAGGGTAAAAAACTTAAGCCATCTGGGATCAGATCAAGTTTGGTAACTTCAAATAATAAATCATCAGAAGAATTCCACTGTTGATCTTTTATCCAAATGTCAAAATAAATTAATAGAATTCTTTTCTTCATAACAAATATTATTTAGAATAGAAAAACCCTCCATAATAAATTTACAAGGAGCAGGTAAATGCCAGTAATTGCGGTCGTAGATTACGAGATGGGAAATTTGCATTCAGTCTGTAAAGGCTTGGAAAAAGCTGGGGCAACTCCTAATGTTACTTATTCTCCAAAGGAATTAGAACAAGCAGATGCAATAGTGCTGCCGGGAGTGGGAGCATTTGATCCAGCAGTGCAACACCTGCGATCGCGTGGTTTGGAACAACCTATTAAAGAAGCGATCGCATCTGGTAAACCTTTCTTAGGAATTTGTCTAGGATTGCAAATTCTTTTTGAATCAAGTGCAGAAGGCACCCAACCAGGACTAGGAATTATTAAAGGAAAAGTGCGGCGGTTTCGTCCAGAATCTGACATCACTATTCCTCACATGGGTTGGAATCAACTAGAAATGACTCAGACAAAAAGTATTTTATGGGAGCATTTACCAGCCGATCCTTGGGTATATTTTGTCCATTCTTACTATGTTGACCCAATAGATCCGCAAATTCGTGCAGCAACCATCACCCACGGTACTCAAACCGTCACAGCTGCGATCGCTCATGAAAACCTGATGGCAGTTCAATTTCACCCCGAAAAATCCTCTAATATTGGATTGCAAATCTTGTCTAATTTTGTTGCTCAAGTCCGCGAAAAAATTCCTGCCTAATCCTCTTTTTGTCATTTGTTCTTTGTCTTTTTTCTAAAACTTATGACTAATGACCAATGAGCTTGAGAATTTACGGCAATCGTCAGCTAAAAACTTTACCAGGAAAAGAAACTAGACCCACCAGTGCGCGGGTTAGAGAGGCAGTATTTAATATTTGGCAGGGAGAAATTGCAGGTTGCCACTGGCTGGATTTGTGCGCCGGTACTGGTTCAATGGGCGCAGAGGCTTTGTGTAGAGGTGCCAGCTTAGTAGTGGGAATTGAACAATCGAGCCGAGCCTGTGCCACCATCCAACAGAATTGGCAGCAGGTAGCTAATGCCGAGCAAGAACTTCGGGTGTTGCGGGGAGATATTATCCAGCAGTTAAAGATTTTATCAGGCAAGCAATTCGATAGAATCTACTTTGATCCACCTTATGCTAGTGGATTGTACCAGCCAGTATTAGAAGCGATCGCTCACTATCAACTTTTAGATCCTAGTGGCGAAATCGCAGTTGAACACACCTCACAAGGTTGGACACCGCCAGAGATTCCCGCTTGGGAAATTTGCCGCGAGAAAGTTTACGGCAACACATCACTTACTTTCTATAGAATTGCCCAATGAGAAAAGAGGGGGTAGACAAAGGAGCAGTAGGAGAAAATTTTATTTTGTCTCCCTCATCCCCCTCATTTTCCCACTCAAAACTCAGCACAGGCTAAACCATAGCTATCTGTTAACAAAACTCAGCACTGCTTATCCCCCCAACTGATTGGGGCGTTTGTATTGCTTATAGGCAGCGTAAAACAGTCCGGCGAGGGTGACGAAAACTAGACCAAGGACAATACCTGATAGTAGGGGTTCAACCACTGTAAATCTCCTCTTTGAAATTATTAAATATTCGTTGCCTGTTTTTGATTTTACCAAATTTCGTATGAATCCTGCGCCCTACAGCCTTTTTGGAGAGCGACTGCCCACAAGAAAATAGTCTTCTGTGCTTGCAGACACAATCAAGAACTTTTAAGCTATGTGTAGGAAATGAAAACTTTTTAGCACACCTAGACTTTCACAGCAAACCTTTTGGATAACCAGATTACCAAACCTGAAATTTTGATTCAGCGGATCGTTTTATTGACGCTGGCTATACTGCTAGCAGTCCCTTTGGGCTTTTTTGGTGTTCAGTTGGTTCAAGCCTCCGATCCATACGTCAAGAGTGTTCTATCCTTAACAGGAAACCCAGTTCAAGGACACGCGATCTTTCAAATTAACTGTGCCGGTTGTCATGGTTTGGAAGCAGACGGGCGAGTAGGACCCAGTTTGCAAGCTGTCTCAAAGCACAAGTCTCGATATGGACTGATTCACCAGGTGATCAGTGGCGAAACACCGCCAATGCCAAAATTCCAACCTAGTGCCCAAGAAATGGCTGATCTGTTGAACTATTTAGAGTCGTTGTAAACTTTAGAATTTTTGGTTGCGGAATACATAAATCCCTAATGGAAAAAGGTAACATGAGATGTGCTGCCTTTTTCCATCTCTGACAAGTTCAACAAGCCCTTAAGTAAAACACCTTTGTTAGAAGAGGCTTAACTCAAAGACACCCTACCTCGGTCTGATAACTTTGTCTTCTAAGTTGCAGTAGCGATAAGTGTCATTAGTTATTAGTCATTTGACCTTTGTCCTTATTATTCACATCTGGCCATATTTACGTAGAATCTTTGATAAAAACTCATATAAACTGTATATTTTAAAGTATGTTAAAGCCACGATTTAACTATTACGAAAGTGAGGTTAGCGTACCTAACTCGGTAAGATTAAAACAAAAGCTCCCAGTGAATGAGCTAAGGTTTAACTTATTTAACAAACTAGATATTTTGAGATGCCTAAAAGCTAATGACTGAAGCGATCCAAATCGGTAATCGTACAATCACAGCTAGTGAACTGATTTCCTTACTGGCAAGTTATCAAATGCTGCCACAGTTGCAGCGCGAATTAATCATCGATCAAGCAATAGAGCAAAACTCACGCGCTGCGAATGTAGCAATAGAGTGTACACCGGAGGAAGTAGCCCAAGCTCAACAGCAGTTTTACGCTGAAAAACAGTTCAAAACTGAAGAAGACATCCAGGCTTGGATGGCGCATCAAGGGCTGACTCCCGAACAACTAGAAGTTATTACTACTCGTAAACTTAAAATTGAAAAATTCAAGCAAGCCACTTGGGGTAATAAACTGGAATCCTACTTTTTTCAGTCCAAGGCAAAACTAGACAAAGTAATTTATTCCCTGCTGCGAACCCAGGATGTGGGAATTGCCCAAGAACTTTACTTCCGGATTCAGGCAAAAGAAAACTCTTTTTCTGACTTGGCGCGTGAATATTCACTCGGGCCAGAAGCGCAAACTGGAGGCTTAGTAGGTCCGATTGAACTAAATGCACTACATCCTGTAATGGTGCAAATGCTTTCTAGCAGTCAACCAGGTCAGATATTGCCCCCTACCCGTATTGCTGACTGGTTCGTGATTTTGCGGCTGGAAAAATTTATCCCCGCCCAACTGGATGAATTTATGAAAGTGCGACTTCTGAATGAACTATTTGAAACCTGGCTACAAGAACAGCAAAAGCAAAATATATCTGCACCACAAGAGGAGGGGGGCACGGAAGGGCAGGGAGAGGGTGATAAACTTTAGCAGCTAGCTGCCTGCCTCAATAAGCTGCTTCTTTGCGACCTAACCTACCTTAAATGTTCTCATATCAAATCCGTTTGTATCGGGATTATTTCTCTGTGCCTTCAGCGTCTCTGCGGTTTTTTAATCATTCAGATGCTACATAAATAAAAACCCCTAGTTGCTATGTGAACTAGGGGTTTTTGTGTTTTAGTTAGTAATATAGAACCTGGCATCGAGCTATTTTTGCGTAGGGCTACCCCTAAACTATCGTGGCCGCAGCAGCGTTTCACCTCTGAGTTCGGGAAGGGTTCAGTGTGGTTCCAC